>JAIEPP010000061.1 GCA_019748335.1 Xanthobacteraceae bacterium | reverse complement strand
CCTTACGCTGTTCTGGCAGAAGCAAGGTTCTGTGTCTGGAGCGTCTTGATGCGAGCGATTTCCTTGCGAATGACGTCAATCCGGCTTGTATTTTCAAGCTGGCCGGTGGCGCGCTGGAAACGCAGGTTGAACTGTTCTTTCTTGAGCTTCAGGACCTCGTCCTGGAGCTGATCACCGGTCATCACCTTGAGGTCGGCGAAACGCTGTTTCGATTTCATCTGATAACGTCTCCCTTACTCTACGATGCGCTGGATGAAGCGCGTCTTGATCGGCAATTTGGCGGCGGCGAGAGCCAGCGATTCACGCGCAACGTCTGCGGGAACACCGCCGACCTCAAACATGATGCGGCCGGGCTTGATCTTGGCTGCCCAGTATTCAGGTGCGCCCTTACCCTTACCCATACGGACTTCGGTCGGCTTCTGCGAAACCGGCACATCCGGGAACACGCGGATCCAGACACGGCCGGCGCGCTTCATGTGACGCGTCAGCGCACGGCGGGCAGCCTCGATCTGACGCGCGGTGACGCGCTCAGGCTCGAGAGCCTTGAGGCCGAACTCGCCGAAATCGAGCTGGAAGCCGCCCTTGGCAGCACCCGAAATGCGGCCCTTGAACTGCTTGCGGAACTTGGTCTTCTTAGGCTGTAGCATGGTTCATCTCCGCCTTATGCAGCATCAGGCGAACGGCGGCCCTGCGAACGGTGATCGTCATTGGCGCGCTTGTCCTGCGCCATCGGATCGTGTTCGAGGATCTCGCCTTTGAAAATCCAGACCTTGACGCCGTTGGTGCCATAGGCCGTGTGGGCCGTGGCGACGCCATAGTCGATGTCGGCGCGAAGCGTATGCAACGGCACGCGGCCCTCGCGATACCATTCGAGACGCGCGATTTCGGCGCCGCCAAGACGGCCCGAGCAGTTGATGCGGATGCCTTCCGCGCCGAGGCGCATTGCCGACTGAACGGCGCGCTTCATGGCCCTGCGGAACGCGACGCGGCGCTCGAGCTGCTGGGCGATCGACTCGGCAACCAGGGTTGCATCGATTTCGGGCTTGCGCACTTCGACGATGTTGAGAGCGACCTCCGAAGCCGTCATCTTGCCGACGAGCTTGCGCAGCTTCTCGATGTCCGCGCCCTTCTTACCGATAACGACGCCCGGCCGAGCCGAGTAGATCGTGACGCGGCATTTCTTGTGCGGACGCTCGATGATGATCTTTGAAATCGCAGCCTGCTTGAGCTCCTTCATGAGCGTCGAGCGGATGGCGAAATCCTCATGGAGGAGACGGCCGTAATCCTTGGAGTTGGCGAACCAGCGGCTGTCCCAGGTGCGGTTGATGCCGAGGCGGAAGCCGGTCGGATTGATCTTCTGACCCATTATGCAGCCTCCTCTTTCTCGCGAACGATGATGGTGAGATGCGCAAACGGCTTCTCGATCCGCGAGGCGCGGCCACGGGCCCGGGCGGCGAAACGCTTCATCACCAGCGCCTTGCCGACGAACGCTTCCTTGACGACGAGCTGGTCGACGTCGAGGTCATGATTGTTTTCGGCGTTGGCGATGGCGCTTTCCAGCGTCTTCTTGACGTCGCGGGCGATACGCTTCTTCGAAAACTCGAGATCGGCGAGAGCGCGATCGACCTTCTTGCCGCGGATGAGCTGCGCGACGAGGTTCAGCTTCTGAGGGCTGATACGCAGGTTGCGGGCAATCGCCTTGGCTTCGTTGTCGGCTTCGCGCCGAACATTAGCGACCTGACTCATCTCTAGCCCCTCTTCGCCTTCTTGTCGGCGGTATGGCCATAGAAGGTACGCGTCGGCGCAAACTCGCCGAACTTCATACCGACCATTTCCTCGGACACATTCACGGGAATGTGCTTCTGGCCATTGTAGACGCCGAAGGTAAGACCGACGAACTGAGGGATGATCGTGGAGCGACGGCTCCAGATCTTGATCACTTCGTTACGACCAGAAGCCCTGGAGGCCTCTGCCTTCTTCAGAAGGTATCCGTCGATAAACGGACCTTTCCAAACCGAACGCGGCATATCGCGCTCCCCTTACTTCTTCTTCCGGTCATGCCGGCTCGAAATGATGAAGGTTTCAGTGCGCTTGTTGGAGCGCGTCTTCTTGCCCTTCGTTGGCTTACCCCAAGGGGTCACCGGATGGCGACCACCTGACGTTCTTCCCTCACCACCACCGTGAGGATGGTCGATCGGGTTCATGGTCACGCCGCGATTATGCGGCATGCGGCCGAGCCACCTTTGGCGGCCAGCCTTACCAAGATTAATGTTCATGTGGTCTGGGTTGGAAACCGCGCCCACAGACGCGAAACATTGGCCATGGACCAGACGCTGTTCGCCAGAATTGAGGCGAACGATAACGTATCCCTGGTCGCGGCCAACGATTTGCGCGTATGTACCAGCAGAACGGGCGATTTGTCCACCCTTGCCGATCTTTAATTCGATATTGTGGACGATCGTGCCAACCGGCATGTTTCCGCACGGCATTGCATTGCCGGGCTTGATGTCGACCTGCTCTCCGGCGACCACGGTGTCGCCGACCGAAAGGCGCTGCGGTGCGAGAATGTAGCTGAGCGTGCCATCCTCGTACTTCAACAGCGCGATGAAGGCCGAGCGATTCGGATCATACTCGAGACGTTCGACGGTCGCAGGCTTGTCAGCCTGGTCGCGACGCTTGAAGTCGACGAGGCGATAGCTCTGCTTGTGGCCGCCGCCGCGGAAACGGACGGTGACGCGACCGGTATTGTTACGGCCGCCTGAACTCGACTTGCCGACCGTCAATGCCTTGACGGGCTTGCCCTTGTATAGCTCGCTGCGGTCCACGAGCACGAGCTGGCGAAGGCTCGGCGTGATGGGACGAAATTGCTTGAGTGCCATGTCTCTGGTTTCCCGACCTTAAAGACCCGTCGTCACGTCGATCGAAAAACCCTCTTCGAGGGTCACGACCGCTTTCTTGACGTCGGATTGCTGGCCGAGACGGCCACGGAAAGCCTTTACCTTGCCCTTGCGGACCAGCGTATTGACCGATTTCACCTTCACATCGAAGAGCTTCTCAACCGCATCCTTGATCTGCGGCTTCGTCGCGAGCTTCTGAACCTTGAAGACGACCTTGTTCTGTTCGGACAGGATCGTCGCCTTTTCGGTAATCACCGGGGCGAGGATCACGTCGTAGTGGCGCGGATCGAGTGTCATTTGAAGCGCGCCTCCAGCGCATCGACGGCGGCGCGCGTCAGCACGAGCTTCTCGCGGCGCAGGATGTCGTAAACGTTGATGCCCTGGATCGGCAGGACATCGATGTTGGGAATGCTGCGGGCAGCGAGTGCGAAGTTGGTCTGCACCTCGGCGCCGCTGATGATCAGCGCATTGCTGAGATTGAGCTTCACGAAACGCTCTCGCAATTCCTTGGTCTTGGGGTTCGACAGCTCGGCCTGATCGATGATGATCAGCTGGCTGTCCTTCACCTTGGACGAAAGCGCATGCTTCAGCGCAAGCGCACGAACACGCTTCGGCAGATCATGCTCATGCGAGCGCGAAACCGGGCCGAAGGCGCGACCACCGCCGCGGAACTGCGGCGCCTTGGCCGATCCGTGACGGGCCGAACCCGTGCCCTTCTGCTTGTAGATCTTGCGGGTCGTGCGAGCGATCGTCGCGCGGCCCTGCGTCTGGTGCGTGCCCTGCTGGCGCTTGGCAAGCTGCCAGCGAACGCAGCGGTAGAGAATGTCCGTGCGGGGCTCGAGGCCGTAGATCAGGTCGTTGAGATCGACCGAACCCGCTTCCGTACCTTCGAGCGTGTGAATGGCGAGCTTCATGATCCTCACGCCTCCGTGTTTTCTGATGCGGCTTCGGGAGTCTCGACGGCAGACGCAGCATCGGTCGAGCCGGCAAGCCGGAATTTGCCGGGCATCGGAACGTCCTTCGGCAGCGGCTTCTTGATGGCATCGCGCAGACAGATCCAGCCGCCCTTGACGCCCGGAACCGAACCCTCGACGAGGACGAGACCGCGCTCGACATCGAGCTGGACCACTTTGAGGTTCAGCGTCGTAACGCGATCGACACCCATATGGCCAGGCATCTTCTTGTTCTTGAAGGTCTTGCCCGGATCCTGACGTCCGCCGGTCGAACCGATTGAGCGATGCGAGATCGAAACACCGTGCGTGGCGCGAAGACCGCCGAAGTTCCAGCGCTTCATACCACCGGCAAAACCCTTACCCGTTGTCGTGCCCGTGACATCGACGAACTGGCCGACGACGAAATGATCCGCCGTGATCTCGGCGCCGACCGGAAGCAGCGCATCCTGATCGACGCGGAATTCCGCGACCTTGCGCTTCGGCTCGACATTCGCCACGGCGAAATGACCGCGCACGGCCTTCGAGACGTTCTTCACCTTGGCGGTGCCGAGGCCCAGCTGAATAGCGGTGTAGCCATCCTTCTCGGGTGTCTTGTGAGCGACGACCTGACAGCCGTCTAGCTTCAAAACGGTGACGGGCACATGCTCGCCGGCGTCCGTGAAGACGCGGGTCATGCCGACCTTCTGTGCAATAACGCCTGAGCGCATGGTTCTATCCTCTGGTCCATGCCCGTCGCGGGGTAGAGGGACCGGTTCAGTTTCAATTCTAGAGCTTGATCTCGACGTCGACGCCGGCGGCAAGATCAAGCTTCATGAGTGCGTCCACCGTCTGCGGGGTCGGATCGACGATGTCGAGAACCCGCTTGTGGGTGCGAATTTCAAATTGCTCGCGCGACTTCTTGTCGATGTGCGGCGAACGGTTGACCGTGAAGCGCTCCAACTGCGTCGGCAGCGGAATCGGGCCGCGCACCTGCGCGCCTGTGCGCTTCGCCGTGGAGCAGATCTCCTTGGTCGAGGCATCAAGCACCCGATGGTCGAACGCCTTGAGGCGTATTCTGATCGTCTGTCCGCTCATGGTTCAGTTCCTTAAAGGGCCAAGCCCCTACCCTTCAAATCGAAAAGAGAGAGGCGCGCGAGCGATACCCGCGCGCCTTCCGATCGTTCGTATTATTTACTCGATGATCGAGGCGACGACGCCTGCGCCAACGGTGCGGCCACCCTCGCGGATAGCGAAGCGCAGCTTCTCTTCCATCGCGATCGGCGTGATCAGGCTGACGGTCATGGAGATGTTGTCTCCAGGCATCACCATCTCAGTGCCGGCGGGCAGATCGCAGATGCCGGTCACGTCCGTCGTGCGGAAGTAGAACTGCGGACGATAGTTGGTGAAGAACGGGGTGTGGCGGCCGCCTTCGTCCTTGGTGAGGATATAGGCCTCAGCCGTGAACTTCTTGTGCGGCTTGACCGAACCCGGCTTGCAGAGAACCTGGCCACGCTCGACGTCTTCGCGCTTCGTGCCACGCAGCAGAGCGCCGATGTTGTCGCCGGCCTGGCCCTGATCGAGCAGCTTGCGGAACATCTCGACACCGGTGACGGTCGTCTTGACGGTATCGCGCAGACCGACGATCTCGATTTCCTCGCCAACCTTGACGATGCCGCGCTCGACGCGGCCGGTGACAACCGTACCGCGGCCGGAGATCGAGAACACGTCTTCGACCGGCATCAGGAACGGCAGGTCGATCGGGCGCTCAGGCTGCGGGATGTAACGGTCGACTTCAGCCATCAACTTGAGAACGGCATCATGGCCGATCTCGGGACGCTTGTTCTCGAGTGCCATCAGGGCCGAGCCCTTGACGATCGGAATGTCGTCGCCGGGGAATTCGTACTTCGAGAGCAGTTCGCGAACTTCGAGCTCGACGAGCTCGAGGAGCTCCTCGTCATCGACCATGTCGACCTTGTTCATGAACACGACGAGCGCAGGCACGCCGACCTGGCGGGCAAGCAGGATGTGCTCGCGGGTCTGGGGCATCGGGCCGTCGGCCGACGAGACAACGAGGATCGCGCCGTCCATCTGGGCCGCGCCGGTGATCATGTTCTTCACATAGTCGGCGTGGCCAGGGCAATCGACGTGAGCATAGT
The DNA here is from genome assembly GCA_019748335.1 of Xanthobacteraceae bacterium. GTDB lineage: Bacteria > Pseudomonadota > Alphaproteobacteria > Rhizobiales > Xanthobacteraceae > Bradyrhizobium. Next base: position 16,538 of record JAIEPP010000061.1, on the reverse strand, counting down.
GACGGTTGGCCGTCTCGTACTCGACGTGAGCGGTCGAGATGGTGATGCCGCGGGCCTTTTCTTCCGGCGCCTTATCGATCTGGTCGTAGGCCGTGAAGGTCGCGCCGCCCGATTCAGCGAGCACCTTGGTGATTGCCGCGGTCAGAGACGTCTTGCCGTGGTCAACATGGCCGATGGTGCCGATGTTGCAATGCGGCTTGTTACGATTGAACTTTTCCTTAGCCATGACGGCACTCCTTCAAACGTCACCCCAGAGGGCGTTTTCGTCTTGGGTTTGATCAACTCTCCGGCCCGTGGCAAGCGCCGCGGACCGGCCGAAACTTCAACTCTATCCGTTCGAACTCAGGCGTATTTCGCCTTGACCTCTTCGGCAACGTTCGGCGGAACCTGCTCGTAGTGGTCGAACTGCATCGTGTAGCTCGCACGTCCCTGAGAGAACGAGCGAAGGTTGTTGACGTAGCCGAACATGTTGGCGAGCGGCACCATCGCATTGATGACGTTGGCGTTGCCGCGCATGTCCTGACCCTGGATCTGGCCGCGACGGGAATTCAGATCCCCGATCACCGAGCCCGTGTAGTCTTCCGGGGTCACGACCTCGACCTTCATGATCGGCTCGAGCAGAACGGAATTGCCCTTCTGCAGAGCCTCGCGAAGCGCCTGACGCGAAGCGATTTCGAACGCGATCGCGCTCGAGTCGACCTCGTGATAGGCACCGTCCGTCAGCGTCACCTTGAGGTCGACGACTGGGAAGCCGATCACCACGCCGGAGCCGAGGACCGATTCCAGGCCCTTTTCGACGCCCGGAATATATTCCTTGGGAACCGTACCGCCGACGATCTTCGACTCAAACAGATAGCCCGCGCCCGGCTCGTTCGGCTCGACCGTGAACTTGACGCGAGCAAACTGGCCCGTGCCGCCGGACTGCTTCTTGTGCGTATAGTCGACTTCGACCTTCTTCGAGACCTTTTCGCGATAAGCGACCTGCGGAGCACCGACATTGACGTCGATCTTGTGCGTGCGGCGCAGGATGTCGACCTTGATGTCGAGATGAAGTTCGCCCATGCCGCGGATGCGGGTCTGGCCGGACTCGGAGTCGGTGGAGACGCGGAAGGACGGATCCTCCATCGCGAGCTTGGCAAGCGCCAGACCCATCTTCTCCTGATCGGCCTTCGACTTCGGCTCGACAGCCATCTCGATGACGGGCTCGGGGAACTCCATCTTCTCGAGAATGACCGGCTTGTTCGGATCGCACAGCGTATCGCCCGTGCGGGTATCCTTCATGCCGACAAGCGCGATGATGTCTCCTGCAAACGCTTCCGAGATTTCCTTGCGCTCATTGGCGTGCATGAGAACCATGCGGCCGACGCGCTCGTTCTTCTCACGCGTCGAGTTGAGCAGCGCTGCGCCCTTCTCGAGCTTGCCGGAATAGACGCGGGCGAAGGTGAGGACGCCGAACTGGTCATCCATGATCTTGAAGGCAAGAAGCGACAACGGCGCATCGTCGGATGGCTCGCGAACGACCTCTTCTTCCGTCTTGTAGTCGATGCCAGAGATCGCACCGCGATCGAGCGGCGACGGCAGATAATCGACGACGGCGTCGAGAAGCGGCTGCACGCCCTTGTTCTTGAACGCGGAACCGCACAGGACCGGGAAGAACGCGCTCGTGAGCACGGCCTTACGGATGAGGCGCTTCAGCGTCGCTTCATCAGGTTCGTTGCCCTCGAGATAGGCTTCCATGACCGTATCGTCGAGTTCGACGGCGGCCTCGATCAACTTCAGACGATATTCCTTGGCCTTCTCGACGAGATCGGCCGGGATATCGACATCCTCGAACTTGGCACCAAGCGATTCCTCAGCCCAGATCACGCCCTTCATGCGAACGAGATCAACGATGCCCTTGAAGTTGTTTTCGGAGCCGATGGGCAACTGGATCGCGACCGGATTTGCGCCGAGGCGCTTCACGATGTCATCGAGGCACTTGAAGAAGTCCGCGCCGGTCTTGTCCATCTTGTTGCAGAACACGATGCGGGGAACGCGATACTTGTCGCCCTGGCGCCAGACGGTTTCGGTCTGGGGCTCGACGCCCTGGTTCGAATCGAGAACGCAGACGGCGCCATCGAGCACGCGCAGCGAGCGCTCGACCTCGATCGTGAAATCAACGTGGCCGGGCGTGTCGATGATGTTCAGGCGATGGCCGTTCCAGATCGCGGTCGTCGCGGCGGACGTGATCGTGATGCCGCGCTCCTGCTCCTGCTCCATGAAGTCCATGGTTGCAGCGCCATCATGCACTTCACCGATTTTGTGACTCTTGCCTGTGTAGTAAAGGACGCGCTCGGTCGTCGTCGTCTTGCCAGCATCGATGTGCGCCATGATGCCGAAGTTACGATAGTCTTTAAGAGCGTATTCGCGGGCCATTAGATGTCCTGTCTCGATCTTAGAATTTCGACTACCAGCGGTAATGCGAGAAGGCGCGGTTGGCCTCGGCCATCCGGTGCGTGTCTTCGCGCTTCTTCACCGCGTTGCCGCGGTTGTTGGCCGCATCCATCAACTCGGCCGACAGGCGCTCGACCATCGTCTTGTCATTGCGGCCGCGGGCGGCCGTGATCAGCCAGCGAATGGCGAGAGCCTGGCGGCGCTCGAGCCGAACCTCGACAGGAACCTGATACGTTGCGCCGCCGACGCGGCGCGAACGCACTTCGATCGCAGGCGCAACATTGTCGAGCGCGGTCTTGAAGATCGGCAGCGGGTCGGCCTTCAGCTTGTTCTCGATGATGTCGAATGCGCCATAGACGATATTCTCGGCGACCGACTTCTTGCCCTCGTACATGATCGAATTCATGAACTTGGTCACGACGATGTCGTGGAACTTCGCATCTGGGATGACTTCACGCTTTTCAGCGCTGTGACGACGGGACATGCTTCACTCCGGAATTGGAAGCCGCTGGAAAACCGTTTCTTCAGGAAACATGGCCAACCAGTGGAACGATCTCAAAAAACCAATCTTACTTCGGACGCCAATCTTACTTCGGACGTTTGGCGCCATACTTCGAGCGGCGCTTCTTGCGGTCCTTGACACCCTGCGTATCGAGCACGCCGCGGATGATGTGGTAGCGAACGCCGGGAAGGTCCTTCACGCGGCCGCCGCGGATCATGACCACGGAGTGCTCCTGCAAATTGTGGCCTTCGCCAGGGATGTAGCCGATAACCTCAAAGCCGTTGGTCAGGCGAACCTTCGCGACCTTACGCATTGCGGAGTTCGGCTTCTTCGGCGTCGTCGTATAGACGCGCGTGCAGACGCCGCGCTTCTGCGGGCTGGCGTTCAGCGCAGGAACCTTGTTCCGGGCTTTCTGTGCTGACCGCGGCTTGCGGATCAACTGGCTGATTGTCGGCATACGTGCCCCTCTTGAATTCTTTGACCAGACCCGGCGTTTCCGCCAAGCCGTTATGCTCCCAAGAGGCGATAGCCCTTGAAAGACCGATCCACGCATAAGAAGCATCACAAGTTCCGGCCTGGAACCCGAGACGCTTGAGCGACGCAGAGGACCGCTTCCGATAAGGAAACGGTCATGACCACCAAAACTATATGCTCAGTCGATCAAGACAGCGTTTGATTTGGAAAGGTCTGGCACTCGGCGCGCCTGACGGCTTCAAATCACGGCCTGTCGAAACATTGCGCGGTGAATGCAACAGCTTTGCCTGCCAGTCAACTGTTTTATCACCGATGAAGGCCCTTCTCTTCGCAAGGCTCTTATGCGATTTCCCGTTTTTGCGCTATCAAGCGCCAAAGCTTGCACAGCCAAAGATAGCCATATGCCATCCTGCGTGAGAATGGCATTCCTGCAGGATCTGATCGACCATGGCCTCCACTCCCTTGCACATTCACTTCGATCTCACCGAATTCGCAGAGCGCAAACGCGCCGCCATAGCGCTCATGGAGCTGCGCGGTCTTTCCGCGCTGCTCATGTTCCGCCAGGAGAGCATGTATTACCTTACGGGCTACGATACGTTCGGCTATGTGCATTTTCAGTGCATGGTGCTGACGACCGATGGCCGCATCACGCTTCTTACCCGCTCGGCGGATCGCCTTCAGGCAGGCTTCACCTCCATCGTCGAGGATGTGCGCATCTGGGTCGATCGCGAGAATGCAAACCCCGCCGATGACCTCAAGGCGATTCTCGCTGAACGTGGCCTTGCCGGCAGGACGCTCGGCGTGGAGCTCGAATCCTACGGGCTCACAGCGCGCAAATGGCTGCAGGTGAGCGCCGCCCTCGACGGCTTCGCCAAGCTCGACGATGCGTCCGATCTCGTCAGCCTTCTGCGGGTGGTCAAGAGCCCGGCCGAACTCGCCTATGTCCAGCGTGCTGCCGAATTGGCGGATGACGCGCTCGACGCGGCCGCAGAAACGACGAAGGCCGGAGCGTTCGAAGGCGACATTCTCGCCGCCATGCAAAGCGCCATTTTCAGCGGCGGCGGTGACGATCCGGCGAACGAGTTCATCATCGGCTCAGGTCCCGGCGCGCTGATGTGCCGGTATTTCACCGGCCGCCGCCATCTCGATCCGTCCGACATGCTGACGCTCGAATTCGCGGGTGTCTATCGACACTATCACGCGGCGCTGATGCGCACATTCATCGTGGGCGAGCCCGATCCTCGCCTTGCCGACATGCACAAGGCCGCGCGCGAGGCGCTCTATGCCTGCGAGTCAGCGCTGAAGCCCGGCGAGCCGATCGGCAACGTCTTCGATGCGCACGCAGCTGTGCTCGACAAGGCAGGCTACCGCGAAGCACGGCTCAACGCCTGCGGCTACAGCCTTGGCACCACCTTCGCGCCCAACTGGATGGATTGGCCGATGTTCTATGCCGGCAACCCGTATCTGGCGCAGCCCGGCAACGTCTTCTTCATCCACATGATCCTGTTCGACGAGCGCCAGGGGCTTGCCATGTCGCTGGCCCGCACCTCCGTGGTGAACGACAGCGGGGCGACGCCGCTGTCGCGCGCCTCGCTCGATCTCGTCTTACGTTGAACCCTTCCACTGATCGCCATTTTTGCCGGAGCCGATATGCCCTCCACGCTTTATGACACCATCGTTTGCGGCCTCGGCGGCATGGGCTCTGCCACCTGCCACCATCTTTCAAAGCGCGGCCAGCGCGTTCTCGGCATCGAAAAGTTCGACATCGGCCACAGCATGGGTTCTTCGCATGGCGTGAACCGCATTATCCGGCTCGCCTATTTCGAACACCCGAAATACGTGCCGCTGCTTCGCCGGGCCTATGAACTGTGGCGCGAAACGGAACAAAGCTTCGGCGAGCAGCTCCTGTTCATCACCGGCTCGATCGACGCCGGGCCTGAAGGGAGCCGCATCGTCGACGGCTCTATAGCATCATGCGAGGAGCATGGACTCGATCACGAGGTGCTGAGCGCAGCGGAAATCAACGCGCGCTTTCCAGGCTACAATCTGCCGCCGGGCCATGCCGGCATCCTGCAGCCCGAAGGCGGCTTCGTCGCCTCCGAACGCGCCATCGCCGCGCATCTGTCGCTGGCGATCGCGGCGGGCGCGGACATTCGGGCGCGCGAAGCTTTGATCGACGCCGAGCCGACGGCCGAGGGCGGCGTGCGCGTGCGCACGGAGCACGGCGTCTATGAGGCGGCGCGGCTCGTCATCACCACGGGAAGCTGGATAGAAGATCACGTTCCGCTCTTGAAGGGCAAGGCCGTGCCCGAGCGCCAGGTGCTCGGCTGGTTCGCGCCGAAAAAGCCGGAGCTGTTCCGGCTCGACCGCTTCCCGGTTTCAAACGCGCTCACCGAGCACGGCCATTTCTACCAGTTCCCGCAATGGGGCGCGCCCGGCTTCAAGATCGGGCTCTATCACCATCTCAACGAGACCGGTCACGCGGACGCGCTCGACCGCACGCCGAACGCGCGCGACGAAGCGGCGCTGCGCGCCGGTCTCGAGCATTATTTCCCGGAAGCGAACGGCGCGACGCTAAGGCTTGCCGCCTGCAGCTTCACCAACACGCCTGACGAGCATTTCGTGATCGACACCCTGCCCGCCATGCCGCAGGTGATCTACGCCTCGCCTTGCTCCGGCCACGGCTTCAAGTTCTCGAGCGTGATCGGGGAGATTCTGGCCGATCTCGCCGAGAGGGGCGAGACGCGGCATGATTTGAGCTTGTTTGGCGCGGAGAGGTTGGGATAGCGAGCTTGCGGAGCTTCGGCAACGCTGCCACCTAAAACGGTTGATTGACGTCGACCCGCTTATGCAGGATTCGTATGACGGCAATTCCGTTTTCGATCTGTCGAAAATAGATGACGTGCGATCCAGCCGGATGCCGTCTATAGCCGTCACGGATAAAATCGCATGCCACGCCAAGAGCAGGATACGCAGCCAATGTTTCGACGGCAGCCTGGATGTGCCGGATGTAGCGTTGCGCCTGGATAATATCCCAGTTTTGAACGGACTGGTTCCAAATGACATCGATATCTGCCTGTGCCTTGGGCGAAAAGACGACACGGCTCACGAATCGAACATTCCATCCTTTGTCTTGGCAGCAAGAAAGCCATCGAAATCGAAGGCCGTTAAAGCGCCGCTCTGTTCGCCTTCCTCCAGCGCAAGCCGCAAGGCCGCCAACCGCGTTTCACGCTCCTCAAGCAAACGCAGCCCGGCACGAACGACATCGCTAGCGTTGCTATAGCGCCCGGCAGCCACCTGGCTTTGAATGAACGTCCCGAAGTGTTCGTCGAGACTGAAGGATGTATTTTTGCCCATGAAACGACGATACCAGATATTGGTACACATCAAAAGATAAGAAAAAGCCGGCCCTTTCGAGCCGGCTTTTCATGTCCCAAAGCCGACGAAGATCACTCCGCCGCTGGCAGCGCCAGCGTTACAGCGTCCGCCGCCTCGCTCGCCGCCTGCGCCGTTTCCTGACGCTGAGCCAGGATGAGCGCATCGCGGCGGGTCGCCACCTCGCGGATGCGGTTCATCATTGCGCCCGTTCCTGCCGGAATGAGGCGGCCGACGATGACGTTCTCCTTGAGGCCTTCGAGCGCATCCATCTTGCCGTTGACGGCCGCTTCCGTGAGGACGCGGGTCGTTTCCTGGAAGGATGCCGCCGACACGAATGACCGCGTCTGGAGCGATGCCTTGGTGATGCCGAGCAGAACCGGCACGCCGGAAGCCGGCTTCTTGCCTTGTTCGATCAGGCGGGCGTTGAGCTCGTCGAGCTCCATGCGGTCCATCTGCTCGTTGTTGAGCAACTCGCTGTCGCCCGGTTCGTTGATCTCGACCTTCTGCAGCATCTGGCGAACGATCACCTCGATGTGCTTGTCGTTGATGTTCACGCCCTGGAGACGATAGACCTCCTGGATTTCGTTGACGAGGAAGGCTGCAAGCTCCTCCACGCCCTTGATCGCCAGAATGTCATGCGGCGCCGGGCTGCCATCGACGATGAAGTCGCCCTTCTCCACATGGTCGCCATCCTGAAGATAGATGTGCTTGCCCTTGGGGATCAGGTGTTCGATCGGCTCCGAACCATCGTCCGGGGTAATCGAAAGGCGGCGCTTGTTCTTGTAGTCGCGTCCGAACTGGATCGTGCCGGAAACCTCGGCGATGATCGCAGCTTCCTTCGGACGGCGCGCCTCGAACAGTTCCGCGACACGCGGCAGACCGCCGGTGATATCGCGGGTCTTGGCGCTTTCGAGCGGAATACGCACGAGAACGTCGCCGGCCTTGACCTTGCTGTCAGGATCGACCGACAGAATGGCGTCGACAGGAAGCATGTAGCGGGCTTCGGAGCCACGCGGCAGCTTCAGGATCTTGCCATCCTTGTCCTTGATGATGATCGCTGGCTTCAGATCGGCCGTGCGGCTCGATCCGCGCCAGTCGGTCACGACGCGCTTGGCGATACCGGTCGCCTCGTCGACCGATTCCGACATGGACTGGTTTTCGACCAGATCCTCGAAGGCGACGGTGCCGTCGACCTCGGTAATGATCGGACGGGTGTAGGGGTCCCACTCCGCGATGCGCTGGCCGCGCTTGATGGTGTCGCCATCATCGACACGCAGCTTCGCACCGTAGACGATGCGGTAGACCGCACGTTCGCTACCATCAGGGCCAGCGACCACGACAGAGACGTTGCGGCCCGTCGCGATGAGGTCGCCATCGGAGTTGCGCGCCACGGCGCGGTTCTTGATCTTGACCTCGCCCTCGAAGTTGGACTCGACGAAGGACTGCTCGTTGAACTGTGCCGCGCCGCCGATATGGAAGGTGCGCATGGTGAGCTGCGTGCCCGGCTCACCGATCGACTGCGCCGCGATGACGCCGACGGCTTCACCCATGTTGACAGGCGTGCCGCGGGCCAGATCGCGCCCGTAGCAGGTGCCGCAGCAGCCATTCTTCGTTTCGCAGGTCAGAACCGAACGGATCTTGACCTCCTGGATGCCGGCATCGTTGATCGCCTTGATATGGTGCTCTTCCATCAGCACGCCGAGAGGCACGATGACCTCTCCGGTGTGCGGATTGATCACCTCTTCGGCGACCGCGCGGCCGAGGATGCGCACCGCAAGCGATGCAACGACCTGGCCGGCATCGATGATGGCGCGCATCTTGATGCCCGCCGTCGTGCCGCAGTCACGCTCGTTGATGATGCAATCCTGCGCCACGTCGACGAGACGACGCGTGAGATAGCCGGAGTTCGCGGTCTTCAACGCGGTATCCGCGAGACCCTTGCGGGCACCGTGGGTCGAGTTGAAGTATTCGAGAACGTCGAGGCCTTCCTTGAAGTTCGAGATGATCGGCGTCTCGATGATTTCACCGGAAGGCTTGGCCATCAGGCCGCGCATGGCGGCGAGCTGGCGCATCTGGGTCGGCGAACCGCGCGCTCCCGAATGGCTCATCATGTAGATCGAGTTCATCGGCTTGGTGCGGCCGTTCTCGTCCTTGCGGACGGCGGAGATGCCGGCCATCATTTCCTGCGCGAGCTTGTCGGAGCACTTCGCCCAGGCGTCGACGACCTTGTTGTACTTCTCGCCCTGCGTGATCAGACCGTCCTGATACTGCTGCTCGTAGTCCTTGGTGAGCGCGCGCGTCTCCTCGACCACCGGCCACTTCGAATCCGGAATGACCATGTCGTCCTTGCCGAACGAGATGCCGGCCTTGAACGCGTTGGTGAAGCCGAGCTGCATGACGCGGTCGCAGAAAATGACGGCCTCCTTCTGGCCGCAGGTGCGGTAGACGGAGTCGATCATGTTCGACACTTCCTTCTTCGTCATGAGCTTGTTCACGACGTCGTAGGAAAGGAGATGGTGCTTCGGCAGAAGCTGCGAGATCATCACGCGGCCAGGCGAAGTCTCATAGACCTTGCGAACGGGCTTGCCCTCGGCATCCACCGTCTCGAAGCGATACTTGATCTTCGAATGAACCGTGATCTGCTTCGTGAAGAGCGCATGCTCCATCTCGGCGATCGAGCCGAAGATCTTGCCTTCGCCCGGTTCACCGTCCGACAGGATCGAAAGATAATAGAGACCGAGAACAATGTCCTGGCTGGGCACGATGATCGGCGCGCCGTTGGCCGGATGCAGGATGTTGTTGGTCGACATCATCAGCACGCGAGCCTCGAGCTGCGCTTCCAGCGACAGCGGCACGTGAACGGCCATCTGGTCGCCGTCGAAGTCCGCGTTGAAGGCCGTGCAGACAAGCGGGTGCAACTGGATCGCCTTGCCCTCGATCAGCACGGGCTCGAAGGCCTGGATGCCGAGGCGGTGGAGCGTCGGCGCGCGGTTGAGCAGCACGGGATGCTCGCGGATGACCTCGTCGAGGATATCCCAGACCTCCGGCTTCTCCTTCTCGACCAGCTTCTTCGCCTGCTTGACGGTCGTCGACAGGCCCTTCGCGTCGAGACGCGAATAGATAAACGGCTTGAACAGCTCGAGCGCCATCTTCTTCGGCAGGCCGCACTGATGCAGCTTCAGCTCAGGACCGACGACGATGACCGAACGGCCCGAATAGTCGACGCGCTTGCCGAGCAGATTCTGCCGGAAGCGGCCCTGCTTGCCCTTGAGCATGTCTGCGAGCGACTTCAGCGGGCGCTTGTTGGCGCCGGTGATGACGCGGCCACGACGGCCATTGTCGAACAGAGCGTCGACGGCCTCCTGAAGCATGCGCTTCTCGTTGCGCACGATGATGTCAGGCGCACGCAACTCCATCAACCGCTTCAGGCGGTTGTTGCGGTTGATGACGCGGCGGTAGAGATCGTTCAAATCGGAGGTCGCGAACCGGCCGCCGTCGAGCGGCACGAGCGGGCGCAGATCCGGCGGGATGACCGGAACCATGGTCATGATCATCCATTCCGGCTTGTTGCCGGATTCCATGAAGGCTTCGATGATCTTGAGGCGCTTGGCGAGCTTCTTGGGCTTCAGCTCCGTCGTCGACTCCGCGATTTCGACGCGAAGATCAGCAGCGGTCTTTTCAAGATCGATGCCACGCAGGATCTCGCGGATCGCCTCGGCGCCGATGAGAGCGGTGAAGTTATCCTCGCCATACTCGTCCTGCGCGAGCATGTAGTCTTCTTCCGACAGAAGCTGGAACTGCTTCAGCGGGGTGAGACCCGGCTCGATCACGCAGTAGTTCTCGAAATAGAGCACACGCTCGATGTCTTTGAGCGTCATGTCGAGCAGCAGGCCGATGCGGGACGGCAGCGACTTCAGGAACCAGATATGCGCGACCGGTGCGGCAAGCTCGATATGGCCCATGCGCTCGCGCCGAACGCGCGACAGCGTAACCTCGACGCCGCACTTCTCGCAGATGACGCCCTTGTACTTCATGCGCTTGTACTTGCCGCACAGGCACTCGTAATCCTTGATCGGCCCGAAAATGCGCGCGCAGAACAGCCCGTCCCGCTCCGGCTTGAAGGTGCGGTAGTTGATGGTCTCCGGCTTCTTGATCTCGCCGAACGACCAGGACCGAATCTTCTCAGGCGACGCGATGGAGATTCGAATGTGATCGAACGCCTGCGGCTGGGCCTGAGTGTTGAAAAGATTCATGACCTCTTGGTTCATTGCTCATCTCCAGCGGACTGCGCCTGTCCGCAACTTTCAAAATCGATGCCCGGTTCCGCGTCGGAAGACCGGTGCTCTTGATCAGGAGGGCGGACGCTGAAAACAACCCCTGCCCTCCCCTTGATTGCCTGTCGAGGCTACTCGGCGGCCTTGGGGGCCTGAACGTCGAGCACGTCCTGTACGTCGTTCGCGCCGGGAAGGAGCTTCGAATCCTTGAGCTCGACGTTGAGGCCGAGCGAACGGATTTCCTTGACGAGAACGTTGAAGCTCTCGGGGATGCCGTATTCGAAGTTCTCCTCGCCACGCACGATCGACTCGTAGGCCTTGGTGCGGCCGGCGACGTCGTCGGACTTCACCGTCAGCATTTCCTGCAGCGTGTAGGCTGCGCCATAGGCTTCGAGCGCCCAGCACTCCATTTCACCGAAGCGCTGCCCGCCGAACTGCGCCTTGCCGCCCAGCGGCTGCTGGGTGACGAGCGAGTAAGGCCCGATCGAACGCGCATGGATCTTGTCGTCGACAAGGTGATGCAGCTTCAGGATGTAGATGTAGCCGACCGTCACCTGACGGTCGAAGGCATCGCCGGTACGTCCATCATAGAGCGTCGACTGGCCGGTCGGGTTGAGGCCCGCCTTGGTCAGCAACCGCTCGATGTCGCTTTCCTTCGCGCCGTCGAACACCGGCGTCGCCATCGGCACGCCGCGCCGCAGGTTGGAGGCCAGCTCGACCGCGTGCTCCTCGCTGAGACTTGCGACCGTCGGGTCGCCTTCGTAGACCGAGTTGAGCGTTTCTTTCAGCGGCTTCACATCGTGAGACTTCATGTACGCGTCGTAAGCCGCGCCAACCTGCTTGCCGAGACCGGCAGCAGCCCAGCCAAGATGCGTCTCGAGGATCTGCCCGACATTCATGCGGCTCGGCACGCCGAGCGGGTTCAAGACGACATCGACAGGCGTGCCATCCGCCAGGAACGGCATGTCTTCAACCGGAACGATGCACGAGACCACGCCCTTGTTGCCGTGGCGACCGGCCATCTTGTCGCCGGGCTGGATCTTGCGCTTCACAGCGACGAAGACCTTGACCATCTTCATGACGCCCGGCGGCAGCTCGTCCCCGCGCTGCAGCTTCTCGACCTTGTCCATGAAGCGCTGTTCAAGCGCCTTCTTCGATTCGTCGTACTGGCGGCGCATCGCTTCGATCTCACCCATCAGGTGATCGTCGGAGACGGCGTACTGCCACCACTGCGACCGGGGGGCGTTGTCGAGCGACTCGCGCGCGATTTCCGTGTCCTTCTTGAAACCCTTGGGACCCGCGACGGCGACCTTGCCGACCAGCATGTCGGCAAGACGGCCATAGGTGTTACGGTCAAGGATCGCGAGTTCGTCGTCGCGGTCTTTCGCGAGACGCTCGATTTCTTCGCGCTCAATCGCCTGTGCACGCTCGTCCTTGTCGACGCCGTGGCGGTTGAACACGCGCACTTCCACGATCGTGCCCTGCACGCCGGGCGGAACGCGCAGCGAGGTATCGCGAACGTCGGATGCCTTCTCGCCGAAGATGGCGCGGAGAAGCTTTTCTTCCGGAGTCATCGGGCTTTCGCCCTTCGGCGTGATCTTGCCGCAGAGGATGTCGCCCGCTTGAACTTCGGCGCCGATATAGACGATACCGGCTTCGTCGAGGTTCTTCAGCGCCTCTTCCGAGACGTTCGGAATGTCGCGGGTGATTTCCTCAGGGCCGAGCTTGGTGTCGCGGGCCATGACCTCGAATTCCTCGATGTGGATCGAGGTAAATACGTCCTCCTTCACGATATTCTCGGAGAGAAGGATCGAATCTTCGAAGTTATAGCCATTCCACGGCATGAACGCGACGAGCACGTTCCTGCCGAGCGCCAGATCGCCGAGATCCGTCGACGGACCGTCAGCAAGGATGTCGCCCTTGTGGACCACGTCGCCGACCTTCACCAGCGGACGCTGGTTGATGCAGGTCGACTGATTGGAGCGCTGGAACTTCATGAGGCGATAGATGTCGACGCCCGGCTTGCCGGCATCGAGCTCTTCCGTCGCACGCACGACGATACGCGTTGCGTCGAGCTGGTCGACGACGCCGCTGCGGCGGGCCGCGATGGCAGCACCCGAATCCCGCGCGACGATCGCTTCCATGCCGGTGCCGACGAAGGGTGCGTCCGCCCGCACCAGCGGCACGGCCTGACGCTGCATGTTGGAGCCCATCAGCGCGCGGTTCGCGTCATCGTTCTCGAGGAACGGGATGAGCGCGGCTGCGACCGACACGAGCTGCTTCGGCGACACGTCCATGAAGTCGACGCGCTCGACAGGCACGACGATGACATCGCCGGCATGGCGCACGACGACGAGGTCTTCGGTGAGCTTGTGATCCTTGTCGACCGGCGCGTTGGCCTGCGCGACGTAGTACTTCGACTCTTCCATGGCCGAGAGGTAGACAACCTCATTGGTCACCTGGCTGTCGCGCACGCGGCGGTACGGGCTCTCGATGAAGCCGTATTTGTTCACGCGAGCAAACGTCGCCAAGCTGTTGATAAGGCCGATGTTCGGGCCTTCGGGCGTCTCGATCGGGCAGATGCGGCCATAATGCGTCGGATGCACGTCGCGCACCTCGAAGCCGGCGCGCTCGCGGGTAAGACCGCCCGGCCCGAGCGCCGAGAGACGGCGCTTATGGGTGATCTCGGACAGCGGATTGGTCTGGTCCATGAACTGCGAGAGCTGCGACGAGCCAAAGAACTCGCGTACGGCAGCGGCCGCGGGCTTCGCGTTGATCAGATCCTGCGGCATGACGGTGTCGATATCGACGGACGACATGCGCTCCTTGATGGCGCGCTCCATGCGCAGCAGGCCGACGCGGTACTGGTTCTCCATGAGTTCGCCGACAGAGCGCACACGGCGGTTGCCGAGATTGTCGATGTCGTCGACTTCACCGCGTCCATCGCGCAGGTCGAGCAGCTCGCGCACGACGGCAAGGATATCCTCCTTGCGCAGCACGCGCACGGTGTCCTCGGCATCGAGGCTCATGCGCATGTTCATCTTCACGCGGCCGACCGCCGAAAGGTCGTAGCGCTCGCTGTCGAAGAACAGCGACTGGAACATGTTCTGCGCGGTTTCGAGTGTCGGCGGCTCGCCCGGGCGCATGACGCGGTAGATGTCGAACAGCGCTTCCTCGCGGGAGGAGTTCTTGTCGACCACGAGCGTGTTGCGCATGTAGGGGCCGACATTGACATGGTCGATGTCGAGCAGCGGCAGTTCGTTGATGCCAGCCTCTTCGAACAGCTTCAACAGCTTGTCGGTGATCTCGTCGCCTGCCTCGGCGAAGATTTCACCCGTCTGCGCGTTGACGAGATCCTCGGCGATATACTGGCCGATCAGGTCCTCGTCGACGGCCTTCAGAAACTTCAGACCCTTGTCTGCAAGCGCCTTGGCGCTGCGGGGCGTGAGCTTGCGGCCGGCCTCGACCACCACTTCACCGGTGTCGGCATCGACGAGGTCGATCGTCGCCTTGAAGCCCTTGAAGCGCTCGATGTCATAGGCCACGCGCCATGAGCCGTCCTTCACCTTCTCGTAGTTGAGCTTCTTGTAGAAGGTCGCCAGAATTTCCTCGGCGTCGAGGCCGAGCGCGAACAGCAGCGACGAGACCGGAATCTTGCGGCGGCGGTCAATGCGCGCGAACACGATGTCCTTGGCGTCGAACTCGATGTCGAGCCAGGAGCCGCGATAGGGAATGATGCGGGCCGCGAACAGCAGCTTGCCGGACGAATGCGTCTTGCCCTTGTCGTGATCGAAGAACACGCCGGGCGAGCGGTGCATCTGGGAGACGATGACGCGCTCCGTGCCGTTGACGATGAAGGTGCCGTTGAGCGTCATCAAGGGCATGTCGCCCATATAGACGTCCTGCTCCTTGATGTCCTTGACGGATTTCGCGCCCGTTTCCTCGTCAACCTCGAACACGATGAGGCGCAGCGTCACCTTCAGAGGCGCGGCATAGGTCATGCCGCGCTGGCGGCACTCGTCGACATCGTATTTCGGCGCCTCGAACTCGTACTTCACGAATTCAAGGAGCGAGGTCTGGGCAAAGTCGGAGATCGGGAAAACGGATTTGAAGACGCTCTGGAGCCCCTCATCATCGTTGCGGCCGCCAGGCGGCTCCTGAACCATGAGGAACTGGTCGTAGGAGGCCTTCTGGACTTCGATGAGGTTCGGCATTTCGGCCGCGTCCTGCATCCGCCCGAAGAACCTGCGGACCCGCCTGCGACCCGTGAAGGTCTGTGCTGCCGGGGTCAAGCTCGTGGATGCTGCCAAGCCCGTCTTCACCATGCTTATTTTCCCTGTAGAGGTAAGTATTGAAACCCTTGGTCAAAAAGGATCAGCGATCGTTTTGGAGCAAGAGCCGCAGGACATGCCCGCCTGATATCCTCAAAGACAGCGAATGCGGACGCCAGAAAACTGACGCCCGCAACGCGATATGTACGTCTGACGACGTCGAAGCTCGAAGGCGATGCCTTACTTGAGCTCGACCTTGGCGCCTGCAGCTTCGAGCTGCTTCTTGATCTTCTCAGCTTCGTCCTTGGCGATCGCTTCCTTGACCGGCTTCGGAGCAGCCTCGACGAGGTCCTTTGCTTCCTTCAGGCCAAGGCCGGTGATCGCGCGGACTTCCTTGATGACCTCGATCTTCTTGTCGCCGACGGCGGCAAGGACGACCGTGAATTCGGTCTGCTCTTCGGCCGGAGCGGCGGCAGCGCCGCCACCAGCAGGACCAGCAGCGACGGCAACGGCCGCAGCAGCCGAGACGCCCCACTTCTCTTCCAGCATTTTTGCAAGTTCGGCAGCTTCGAGAACGGTGAGCTGCGAGAGATCGTCGACGATTTTGGCGAGATCAGCCATGTTGATGTTCCTTATGTAAGTCGGTTCGGTTTGATTTCAATGAGCCTGTCAGGCCGCTTCTTTGTTGGCATAAGCACCAAAAACGCGAGCGAGCTTTGCAGCAGGCGCGGTCGAGAGCTGGGCGATCTTCGTTGCGGGTGCGACGAGCAACCCGAGAAGTTTGGCGCGCAGTTCATCGAGCGACGGCATCGTGGCGAGCGCCTTGACACCATCCGCATTGAGTGCGGTCGAGCCCATGGCTCCACCCAGAATGACGAGCTTGTCGAAATCCTTGGCGAAGGCCACAGCGACCTTCGGAGCCGCAACCGGATCCTTGGCGAACGCCAGGATGGTCGGACCCTTCATGAGGGGACCGATGGATGCGACATCCGTGCCTTCAAGAGCGATTTTGACGAGGCGATTCTTCGCGACCTTCACGGTGGCACCTTCAGCTTTCATCCGCTTGCGCAGGTTCTGCATCTGGGCGACGGTCAGGCCGGAATAATGCGCAACAACGATGGAACCCGTGTCCTGGAACGACGTGTTCAACGTTGAGATGAGCTCTTGTTTACCTGCTCTATCCACGTTGCTCTCTCCGGTTGGCGA
>JAIEPP010000200.1 GCA_019748335.1 Xanthobacteraceae bacterium | reverse complement strand
TATATCTCGATCGCCGGCCTCAGCTATTTCTTCTTCTCGAACACGCCGACCCTGTCGGCGATCTTCGGCAAGGACCTGTCGAGCCGGGCGGCCAAACTGGCCCGGCGCAAGCATGTGGTCGACCTGGTGATGCATTCGCTGCGGCCTTAATCAACCAGATGGTTGATTGTCGGACGAGGTCGCGCTAGGCTGTCGTGGCGCGGCCGGGGAACCGGTGCGCCGGAAAGGGAGTGCATGGTGTTCAGCGATGGCGGCCGATCGGCGAAGTCCCTGGCGATCATCCTGATCGTGCATCTCGCCGTGATCGTGCTCTGGCAGGTGCTGGTCGACGCTTTCCAGGTGCCGAAATTCATCCTGCCCTCGCCGCTGGCCACGCTGGCGACGCTGACGTCGGCCAAATATGCATGGCTCTCCAACCTCGCGGTTACCGCTGCCGAAATCCTGGGCGGCTTCTGCCTCGGCGCGCTAGTCGGCGTCATGCTGGCGGTGATCTTCAGCTGGTCACCGCTGATCAGTCTGTTGCTGCTGCCGCTGTTCGTGACCCTGAACATGATCCCGAAGGTGGCGCTGGGCCCGCTGTTCATCGTCTGGTTCTCCTACGGCATTTTTCCGAACATCCTGATCGCGTTTTCGATCTGCTTCTTTCCGATCCTGCTGACCACCGCGCGCGGGTTGAGCGAGGTCGAGCCCGATCTGCTGGACCTCGTCAAATCGCTGCGCGGCTCGCGCTGGACGCTGTTCCGGAAAATCCAGTTGCCGGGCTCGCTGCCTTACGTGTTTTCCGGAATGAAGGTCGGCGCCATCCTGGCGGTCGCGGGTGCCATCGTCGGCGAGTTCATCGCCTCCGAACGCGGCCTCGGCTACCTCATGATCCAGGTGCAGTCGTCGCTCGATACGCCGGCAATGGTAATGGCCGTCGTGCTGCTGACATTGCTGGGCGTGGCGCTCTACAGCCTCGTGCTTGGCCTGGAACGGATGTTCGTCGTCCGCGACATCCGGCTGCAATAGAGGACAGGGAAGAGACATGTTGCTGACGCGCGAAAACCTGCCGCAGACGATTTCGGATATTGCGGCCCTCGACGAGCTGCTGTGCCGCCCAAGCCAGGCGTTGATCGACGACCTGCGCAGGGTCGACGGCGACATCATGGTTTTGGGCGTCGCCGGCAAGATGGGACCAACCCTGGCAGGCCTCGCCAAAGCCGCCGTGCCGGAGCGCCGCGTCATCGGGGTGGCGCGATTCAGCGACGCGGGCGTGAAGGACTGGCTTGACGCCCGTGGCGTCGAGACCATCAACTGCGACCTGCTCGACGAGGCCGCGATCAAGGCACTGCCGAAAATCCCGAACATCGTATTCATGGCCGGCCGCAAGTTCGGCGCCGAGGGCGACCTGTCGCTGACCTGGGCGATGAACGCGCATGTCCCTGCCCTCGTCGCGCAGGCCTTTGCAAGTTCGAAAATCGTCGCGTTTTCGACCGGCTGCGTTTATCCGTTCGTGCCGGTGAGCGGCAAGGGCTCCGACGAGGACATGGCGCCGAATCCACCCGGCGAGTATGCGCAATCCTGCGTCGGGCGCGAGCGCATGTTCGAATATTTCTCAAAGCAGTATTCGACACCGGGACGATTGTTCCGGCTCAATTACGCGATCGACATGCGCTACGGCGTGTTGCACGACATCGCCAGCAAGGTCTTGCAGGGCAAGCCGATCGACGTCAGCCTCGGCCATGTCAATTTCATCTGGCAGGGCGACGCATCGGCGCAGGCGCTGCGCTGTCTCGCGCATTGCGAGACGCCAATTTCGCCGATCAATGTCAGCGGCCATGAAATCCTGGCGGTGCGCGATCTCGCCGCGAAATTCGGACAACGTTTCGGCCGCGCGCCCGTTATATCAGGCAAGGAAGAGCCGACAGCGTGGCTCACCGATACCTCGCAGGCGGTAAAGCTGTTCGGCTTGCCCGTGGTCGATACCGAGCAGCTGATCAGCTGGACCGCGGATTGGGTGTCGCGGTCGATGCCGAGTCTCGGCAAGCCCACCAAGTACGAGGTGCGCGATGGCCGATACTGAGCATCTCGCGATCGTCGAGCTCGGTGTCGAGGACGCGCCAGCCGGGCTGGTGCTGTCGACCGAAGCACACTGGAACCAGAACGAGGCCGACTGGCGATTTTTCCTGAGCAAGGGAATCGTCTTCGGCCTCCGTGACGGCAGCCAACTGGTCGCGACCGCGGCGCTGCTGCCCTACTCCGCGGGAAACGCCTGGATCAGCATGGTGCTGGTGACCGCGAGCTGGCGCCGCCGCGGCATTGCCACCCGGCTGGTCGATGCCTGCCTGGATGCGGCGAAGAAGCGCGGCCTCACGACCTGGCTGGACGCGACACCGGATGGCGCCACGGTCTACGGTCCGCTCGGATTTACCCCGACGCTGCAGTTGCGCCGGCTGCGGCTGATAGACCCGGCGGGAACCTCGGCGACAGCATCGCCGTCGACATACAGTCTCGACGCGCTGATCACGCGCGATGCCGCCGCCATGGGCTTCGACCGTAGCGCGCTGCTGACAGCGTTCAGCGCGCGCCCGGGCTCGCGCATCGTGACCCATGACAGCGCAATCGCGCTCATCCGCGACGGGCGCACCGCGCGGCACATCGGTCCGATCCTCGCCGATCGCGCCGATCAGGCGCTGGTACTGGTGAAGACAATCGTCTGTTCGGAAGCCGGCCCCTGGCTGATCGACACCGTACACGGAAGGGACGAATTTTTGCACGGACTCACCCGCACCGGCTGGAACGTCGAGCGGCCGTTTCAGCGCATGCGCTTCGGCCGAGCGACACCGCCTGCCGCAGAATTGCCCTTTGCCGTCGCCGGCCCGGAATTCGGATAGGACC
This sequence comes from Xanthobacteraceae bacterium, assembly GCA_019748335.1. GTDB lineage: Bacteria > Pseudomonadota > Alphaproteobacteria > Rhizobiales > Xanthobacteraceae > Bradyrhizobium. Next base: position 19,300 of record JAIEPP010000200.1, on the reverse strand, counting down.
TGCCTGATGCATCATAGCCAACTCAAATCCGAGGTGCGGAAGCTGATATCCGAGGGAACGGTGATCCCCGCGCATCCGCTGGCGCTCGATGCCAGCCGCGCGCTCGACGCCAGGCATCAACGCGCGTTAACGCGCTATTATCTCGACGCCGGCGCCGGTGGATTGGCGGTCGGCGTGCACACCACGCAGTTCGCGATCCGTGACGTCGGCCTGTATCGCCCGGTGCTGGAACTCGCGGCGGAAACCGCGGCAGCCTGGACAAAGCGGCCGCTGGCGATGGTGGCCGGCCTCGCCGGCGCGACGCAGCAGGCCATCGCGGAAGCAAAGACCGCTGTTGGTATCGGCTATCATGCCGGGCTGCTCAGCCTCGCCGCGATGAAATCAGCCTCCGAGGACGACATCATCGCGCACTGCGAAGCGGTGGCGCGCGAGATTCCGCTGGTCGGATTCTATCTGCAACCGGCGGTCGGCGGCGTCGTTCTCGGCGCCAGCTTCTGGCGGCGCTTTGCTGCCATCGACAACGTCATTGCCATCAAGATCGCGCCGTTCAACCGCTATCGCACCCTCGACGTCCTGCGCGGCGTGGCCGCTGCCGGCGCGCTCGACCGCGTCGCGCTCTACACCGGCAACGACGATCACATCCTGCTCGATCTGACACTGCCGTTCGACCTGCGCGACAACGGCGTCACCACCCGCACCTACTTCAAGGGCGGCCTGCTCGGGCATTGGTCGGTGTGGACCGCGGCCGCAATCAAGCAATTCGAGATGTGCAAGGCCGCACGCCACAAGGACACTGTGCCGGCGGACCTGCTGGCGCTCGATGCCCGCGTCACCGACTGCAACAGCGCGTTCTTCGACGTCGCCAACGATTTTCACGGCTGCATCGCCGGCTGTCACGAAATCCTGCGGCGGCAGGGGCTGATGCAGGGGCTGTGGTGCCTCGATCCCGCCGAGGGTCTCAGCCCTGGCCAGATGGACGAGATCGACCGCGTCTGCCGTGAACATGCCGACCTCTCCGACGACGCCTTCGTCAAGGCCAATCTGGAGAAATGGCTGGCATGACGGCCGACGAGCCCTTCATCAGCCTGCGCAACGTGCGCAAGGTCTACCGGTCGCAGGGAAAGGAATTTCTGGCGGTCTCCGATGTGACCATGGACGTCCGGGAGGGCGAACTGGTCTCACTGGTCGGCCCCTCCGGCTGCGGCAAGACTACGGTGCTGAAGATCCTGGCCGGACTTCACGAAGCCGACGGCGGCACCATCCGGATCGGCAACGCCAAAACGCCGTTCGATCCCGCGCGCGATATCGGCATGGTGTTCCAGCAGGCGCTGCTGCTGAAATGGCGAACCATTCTGGACAACGTGCTGCTGCCGGCTGAAATCGTCGGCCTGCCGATCAAGGCCGCGCGGGCGCGGGCGCGCGATCTGCTCCATCTGGTTGGCCTTGCCGGTTACGAGGACAAATATCCGCAGCAATTATCCGGCGGCATGCAGCAGCGCACCGCGATCGCGCGCGCCTTTATCCACGCCCCCCGGCTGATCCTGATGGACGAGCCGTTCGGCGCGCTCGATGCGCTGACGCGCGAGCAGATGAACCTCGAAATGCTGCGGATCTGGCGCGAGAGTGGCAAGACCATCCTGTTCGTGACCCACAGCATCCAGGAGGCGGTGTTTTTGGCGTCGCATTGCGCCGTGCTGACAGCGGGACCGGCGCGGATGGCGGAGTATTTTCCGATCAAGCTGCCGTTTCCGCGCGACTTGCCGATCAAGACCACCGACGAATTTGGCGCCTATGCGCGGCGGATTTATGCCAGTCTGGGATTGGGCGCGGGCGCCTGACGCATCAGGCCGCGCGCTGGCGGACCGCAGTTTCACCGGCCGGAGCTGCCGGCGGCATTGAGGCCAGATCCTGCGCGAACACGAACCCACCGCGCAACGTCTTGGCTTCGTAAAGCGCCTTGTCGGATCGCGATAGCAACGCCTCGACCGTCTCACCGTCGTCAGGCGAGATCGCGATGCCGATGCTGGCACCGATGACGATGTCGTGGTCGTCGATGCAATAGGGCGCGCTGACGGATTCGAAGATTCGCTTCGCCATCCGTTCCGCATCGTCGCGGTTGGAGACGAACTTCTGCACCAAAATGAACTCGTCACCGCCCATGCGGACGATCAGATCGCCCTGCCCTGCGACCGATTGCAGCCGCGCGGCAACTTGCTTGAGCAAGGCGTCTCCGACGGGATGGCCGAAACGATCATTGGCGGCCTTGAAGTGATCGAGATCGATGGTGTGGACGACGACGCGCGCCTCGCCGCGTTCCGCCACGATCCGCGCCAGGTCGGTTGCCAGCACCGAACGATTGAGCAGGCCGGTCATCGGGTCGGTGCGGGCGAGTTGCTCGAACTGCTGCTTGAGGGTGATCTGGTTGAGCGTGGACTTGTACGACATGCGCACCATTTCGAAGCTGCCCACCATATAGATCGTCATCAGCAGCCCGAGGCCAACATGCGGCGCATCGAACTGCTGGGCGAACGCCGCAGTGATGGGCGGAACGCCGATCACGCCGAGGTCCAGGATCGCGATGATCGGACGCAGCGAGAGCCGCGACACGACGCCGGCACCGAAGCCGAAACCGAGTCCAATCGCCATGATCGAGCAGATACCATCGCCCAGCATCACGCTTCGCGCAGCAAACAAGCCGATGATGAACGCCATGGCGACGCTGCCGGCGCCGTAACGCCATTCCCAGACCACGACATCGGCACGGGTCAGCGGCGTCCCGGCCGCCCGGCGCCGATAGGAAAATACGTCGAACGTCCGGATAAGGGAAAGCACAACGCCAAGCGCGGTCAGTACCGCCGTAAAGGCGTCGTCGGTCTCGCGCGCTGCGATGCTGCCCACGATCGCGAGCCCGATGCCGGCAAAGAGGACCGGAACTGGCGTGCCGTAAAGCGACGCAATGATTTCTGCATGCACGGCATCGGAAACCGGCGCAAGTCGCGAATTATTTCGACCGGAAAAAAACATGACGTCCCCCAACTGCGGGAACGCTACCTTTGCATCCGTAAAGTTACGAACTTACGGATCGATAAAATTGAATCGACCGGTGCGATTGACGGATCGCTAACCATAAAGACGGCCGCCGCAACGGCCTTTTTGTTTTGACGCGTTTTCTTCACGCGAACCGGTGCCCACTTCGCTCGAAAACGCTCTTACTCATGCGACACCGGCCCGGTATCGCGATAGGCCCAGCAGCTTTCCCGCGGCAATGAGACCTGGGTATCGATCCCGACCTGATGCCGGGCCGCGGTGCCAAGTTCGACCACTTCCAGCCGCTTGCCGAACAGCTCGATGCCATAGGCGGTCTGGGTGCCCTGGTAGCGGCGGTCAAGCACGCGGGCGGAAAAAATATTGGCGCCGTTGTGCGGCCCGATCGTGATGTTCTCCGGCCGTAGCGCGATTCTTACCTTGTCGTCCGGCCCGCAGGAATGCAGCAGCGACACCTCGCCCTGCCTTCCCTCGCCAAAATCAACCGTGCCGAATTCGCCGTTGCGCGAGACCAGCGTGCCCGGCAGTTCATTGGTCGCACCGGTGAAGTTAGCAACGAATAAATCCGCCGGACGGTTATAGATTTCATCCGGCGTATCCATCTGCAGCAGCTTGCCGTCGCGCATCACACCGATTCGGTCGCCAAGCACGACTGCCTCGGCCTGGTCGTGGGTGACGTAGAGCGCGGTCATTCCGGTCTGCTTCAGGATCACGCGCAAATCGTCGCGCAGCCGCAAGCGCAGCTTGGCATCGAGGTTCGACAAGGGTTCGTCGAGCAACAGCAGCTGCGGCCGATAGACGATGCTGCGCGCCAGCGCCACGCGCTGCATCTGTCCGCCCGAAAGCGCCACCACCGGCCGCTCGGCATATTCCGACAGCCCGACCAGCGCCAGCGCTTCGTCGACCTTGATGCGCGCATCGCTGCGCGACATTTTTCTGTGCTTGAGCGGATAGACCACGTTCTGCCGTACCGTCATATGCGGCCAGACCGCATAGGACTGGAACACCATGCCGAGCTCGCGCGAGCGCGGCGGCACCAGAATGCCGCGCTCGGGCGAAGACACGACCCGGCCAGCGATGCTGATTTCACCCGACGTCGGATGTTCGAGGCCGGCGACGCAGCGCAATGTCGTGGTCTTGCCGCAGCCGGACGGACCGAGCAGGACCACGATTTCACCCGCCGGCACCGAGAAGCTGACGCCATCGATTGCGGGTCGGCCGATCGCAAACTGCTTGCGCAGGTCGGTTACTTCGAGCGTCGCCGTCATGAACGAACCTGCTTCATACGCACGACGCTCACTGCCGGTAACCGAAGGTCTTGTCCCAATCCGCGACCCAGGCCGCGTGCAGCTTCACGTATTCATCGAACTTGGGATACCAGACCTTGACCACTTTGGGGTCGAAGCCTTCGGGATAGATCGGCGGATCCTTCAGCGAGGTCAGATTGCCGAACTCCTTGATCATGAATATCTGGCCTTCCTTCGACAACGACCAGTTCAGGAACAGTTTCGCGGCATTCGGATGCGTCGCGGTCTTGGTAATTCCCGAGGCATATGGATTGACCGGCGCCCCTTCGGGCGGGAAGAAAATCTTGATCGGCGCACCGTCCTTCTGTTTCTGGTAGACGATGTTGTAAAGCAGCGGGCCCATTGCCACCTCGCCGCGCACCAGCGCATCCGCCATCGGCGCGCCGGACGGATACAGGATCGGATGGGTCGCGGCCTGCTTGGCCCAGTAATCCTCGCCGAGCACCTGACGCTCGAACATGATCCGGGTCCAGGTGGTGCCTCCGGACTGCGCGAACACCTGGCCCGTCATCTTGTCGTATTCGGGCTTGGTGAGATCTCTCCACGTCTTTGGGGGATCCTTCACCAACTCGGTGTTGTAAGCGATCGACCAGGCGATGGTGGCGCGCGGCCAGAACTTTGGCGAAATCAACGCCTCGGGATTGTAATCGGCGGCGTTCGGCGGCGCGTAATCCTGGAACAGGTCTTCCAGCGGCTGCATCAAGGCCCGGTCGGAATGATCGATCACGTCGGCGATCAGCTTGCCGGCCGCGGCCTCGGTCTTGACGCGGGTGATGAGCTGGCCGCCGGGCGCGCGCACCATCTCGACCTTGATCTCCGGAAAGCGCTTGTTGAACTCCTTGATGGTGACTTGTTCGATCTCGGCGAAATTCGCCGTGTAGAATACCAGTTTGCCTTCTGCCTTCGCGGCAGCAATCAATTCGGGCGAAGCGAACTCCTGCGCCGGCGCGGAAGTTGCCGATGCCAGTCCGAAACCAGCAATGCCAGCCAGCGCAACAGCGCTAACGAAGATCCGTCTATCCATCGCCAATCCTCCCATTGATCTTGTTATCCGGTACGGGCGACGCTGCCCTGCGCCGCACCGCGCGACAGCCAGTTGGCGCCGCCGATGAGAACGCCGAGCAGGATCGTCTGCACGATGCTGAATGCAGCGGTTTTGCCGATATTGCCGCCCTCGTAATAGTCGAGCAGCAGCACCGACATCACCATGGTGTTGCTGGTGTAGAGAAACAGCGACGAGCCGAGTTCGCGCACCGCCAACACGAACAACAGCGTCATCGAGGCGATCACGCCGGGGCGTGCCAGCGGCAACACGATGGTTCGGATGGTGCCGAGCATGCCCTTGCCGCAGACCCAGGCAGCCTCCTCGAGTTCGCGGTGAATTTGCAGGAACGAGGTCGACAGCGCTTTCACCGTATCCGGCATGAAGCGCGCGATGAACGCCAGCGCCAGAATCCAGATCGTACCGTAGAGGCCACCGGGAATGCCGATCCAGGCCCAGAGATAGGCCACGCCGACCACCAGCCCGGGGATCGCGACCGGCACCGTGGAGATCAGATCGATCCAGCGCCGTCCCGTCAGTTGGGTGCGGTGAATGGTGTAGCCGATCGCAAAGGCGAGCACGCCCCCGACCACCGCCGTGATCACGCCGACCTCGACTGCGTTGTAGATCGATCGCAGCGTCAACGGATTGTCGAAGATGCTGTTGAAATGCATCATCGAATATTGCCGCATGTCGAACAGGCTGGCGGCGTCGCGGATGAACATGAACTTGCGGAACGCCGCCACGATCAGCGCCAGCGACGGCAGCACCACCACGACCACGAGATAGACGATGCCGAGGGCGAAGGTGAACCAGCGCCAGCGCCCGAGGTCGAGGCTGCGCGGACGGAACGCCTTGCCGGCCACCGTCGTATAGCTGCGGCCGCTCAACACCTTCTGCTGCAGGAATACCAGCCCGCCGGTGACGACCATCAGAATGATCGCAACCGCGGCCGCGGTGTTGTAGAGCGGCGGTGACCAGTTGGTCAGCTTGAAGATATAGGTGGTCAGCACGGCCAGATTGGTCGGCGCGCCCAATACCGCCGGAATACCGTAGATGCCGAGCATCACGATGAACGACAGCAGCATGCCCGAGACGATCGCCGGCATGATCAGCGGAAACGTCACCGTGAACAAGGTCGCGAAAGCGCTGGCACCGGAAATCTCGGCGGCCTCCTCCAGGCTCGGATCCATGTTGCGCAACGCCGAAGAGGTGAACATGTAGACGTAGGGCGCGTAGTAGATGCCAAACACGAACACCAGTCCCGACAGCGAATAGAGATCGATCCGCCAGTCGAGCCCGATCCATTTGAACATGGTGTTGATCAGGCCGGTCTTGGGCGAACCCAGAATGGCCCATGCCACGCCCGCGACCAGCGGCGGCGCGAACAGCGGCAGGACGCTGGCGGCGGCGATAAAACCCTTGAATGGCGTATTGGTGCGAACCACGATCCAGGAAAACAACAGCCCGATCGCGACCGCAATCAGGGTGCCACCGCCGCAGGCGATGAGCGTGTTCAGCAAGGCCTCGGCGACATTGGGGTTGGCCAGCACAGTGAGGAAGTTGGTCACCGAAAGATGGCTGAGCGAGAAGCCATCGACCACCGGATTGGTGTCGGTGAGCGCGCCCAACAGCAGCATCAGAACGGGGTAGATGACCAGAAAGCCGAGGATCGCGAGCAGCAGCGTGACCCAAAGCACGCTCCACATGCGCCGGCGCACGCCCTCGCTGGCGCTGTGCGTGATTTCGGTGCGCCGTCCCGCAGGTCCGTGCAAACGCTTCCCCTCGCCGTCGGCCGTCGTTTTTTCGATTTTGCGGCCACCGTGCGCCCGAAGCCTAGTCGATCGGGCGACGGGCGGAAAGGTATCCGAAAGTCGGCGGGACGAAATGGCGCGGAAGTTGTGAAATCGGGGTGAACTACGCGCAATACGAGGGCTTTTCGGACGCCAGGCCGTCCCTTCGCATACGCATCATGCAGTGGCGTGCCTGTGGGGTGCCCCGTGTCCGTAGTACACGCCGCATCGGGGTTCCCGCCCCGGCGCAGAGAACCTGATCGCGATGTCTTCAGACCCAGCGGCCGCAAAGCCGCCCGCCTCAGCCATGGACGGCCTGCCCCCGGAACTCCGGCGCTGGGCGGTTGCGGCGATCTTTACGACGCTGGCGCTGGCCTCGCTGGACACCGCGATCGCCAATATCGCCTTGCCGGCGATTGCCGCCGACCTCCATGTCAGCGCGGCCGACGTCGTCTGGGTCGTCAATGTCTACCAGATCGCGCTGGTCGCGACGCTGCTGCCGCTCGGCGCACTCGGCGAAATCGTCGGCCATGAGCGGATCTATCTTGGCGGCCTGCTGCTGTTCACGCTGGCCTCGCTCGGCTGCGCCTTTGCCTGGTCGTTGCCCAGTCTGACCGCTGCAAGAGCGTTGCAGGGTCTGGGTGCCAGCGGCATCATGAGCGTGAACGCGGCGCTGGTCCGCTTCGTCTACCCGACTCGCATGATGGGCCGCGGCTTCGGCCACAACGCGCTGGTGGTCGGAACCGCGATGACGCTCGGGCCGACGATCGCGTCGGCCATACTGGCGGTCGGAAACTGGCCATGGCTATTTGCGATCAACCTCCCGTTCGGCGTAGTCGCCATCGTGATCGGCCTGAAGACGCTGCCAAAGACACCGCGCGCCGTGCACGCGTTCGATTTTCCAACCGCGGCCCTGACCGCGAGCTGTCTCGGCCTTTTCATTATCGGAATCGGCAGCGCCGCGCACGGCGCGCCGCCCGCGCTGGTCGTCGCCGAACTGGTCGGCGCGGTGCTGCTCGGCTGGTTCCTGACCCGCCGGAACGCCGATCACCCGGCGCCGATGCTGCCGATGGACCTGTTCCAGCGGCCGATGCTCGCACTATCCGCCGCCACCTCGGTCTGCTCGTTCTCGGTGCAGGGCCTCGCGATGGTCGCACTGCCGTTCTATTTCGAGGACGTCTTGATGCGCTCGCAGGTCGAGACCGGCTTTTTCATGACGCCGTGGCCGCTGGTGGTGGCGATGATGGCGCCGATCGGCGGCCGGCTGTCCGACCGCTTTCCCGTCGGTATTCTCGGCGGCATCGGCTTGGCGCTACTCGGAATCGGCATGGTGCTGTTGGCAACGCTTCCCGCCGATCCCGGCACCGCCAATATCGTGTGGCGGACGGTGGTTTGCGGGATCGGCTTCGGTTTCTTTCAGACACCTAACTTGAGAGCATTGATGTCGAGCGCGCCGCCGCATCGCAGCGGCAGCGCAAGCAGCATTGTCGCAACCGCCCGCCTGACCGGACAAACCCTCGGCGCCGCGCTCGCGGCCTTGTGCTTTGCGCTCGGCGGTCACGATGGCGCGACCATTGCTTTGGCGGTCGGCGCCGGCTTTGCCGCGGTCGGAAGCCTGATGAGTTTCCTTCGCCTCGCGGTTTCATCGCCGCCAGCATGACCGCGATGTAATGAAGCCCGCACATAACCCCGACTGTTCAATTTTCTTCCGTTTCGCAACGCGTATTCTTGATTTGAACTGTTCCAGATTGCAGTCCAACATCGTTGTCTAGGCTCTCTCGATGGATTGAGCTCGTAGGGACACGCGATGGCAAACCTCACTATCAACGGCAAAACGATCCCGGTGGACGTCGAAGACGACACACCACTGCTTTGGGCGATTCGGGAGAACGTCGGGCTGACCGGCACCAAATACGGTTGCGGCATTGCACAATGCGGGGCCTGCACGGTTCATATCGACTGGGTCGCGATGCGCTCCTGCGGCGTATCGATCAGCGAGGCCGCCGGCAAACAGATCACCACCATCGAAGGGCTTGCCGTCAATGGCGCGCTGCACAAGGTGCAGCAGGCCTGGGTGGCCAACGACGTTCCGCAATGTGGTTATTGCCAGAGCGGCATGATCATGGCGGTCGCGGCGCTGCTCAAGGAGAAGCCGAAGCCGACGAACCAGGATATCGACGAGGCCATCACCAATATCTGCCGTTGCGGAACCTTCCAGCAGGTTCGCGAGGCCATTCACGCTGCAGCGAACGCTTGAGGGGGATGTCATGAACAAGCACGTCTCGCCCAGGCTCAATCGCCGCGCCTTCGTGATCGGAACGGCTGCCGCCGGCGCCGGGCTTACGCTTGGCCTCGACATTCCCTTTGGCGGACCGACTGTGGTCCGTGCCGCCGACGGCTCGCCCGAGGTCAACGCCTGGGTGGTGATCCGCCCCGACGATACCGTGGTGATCCGCATCGCCCGCTCGGAGATGGGACAAGGCACGCTCACCGGCCTCGCCCAGCTCGTCGCCGAAGAACTCGAATGCGACTGGTCGAAGGTCACCACCGAATTTCCAACGCCGGGCCAAAGCGTCGCCCGCAAGCGCGCGTGGGGTGATTTCTCGACCGGCGGCAGCCGTGGCATTCGCACCAGCCAGGAATATGTCCGCAAGGGCGGCGCCACCGCGCGCATCATGCTGGTGCAGGCGGCGGCCAACGAATGGAAGGTGCCGGCTTCGGAATGCACGGCAGCCAACAGCGTCATTACCCATACGGGGTCGGGCAAGACCACGACCTACGGCAAGGTGGTGGAAGCCGCGGCCAAACTGGCGCCGCCGGCCGACGCCGACATCAAGCTGAAAGATCCCAAGGACTGGAAGATCGCCGGCAAGGGATTGAAGCGGCTTGATACTGTCGACAAGACCACCGGCAAGATGATGTACGGCATCGACGTCAAGCTGCCGGGCATGCTCAACGCCGCGATCAAGGCCTGCCCGGTCTTCGGCGGCAAGCTGAAAAGCTACGACGAAGCCAAGGTCATGGCCATGAAGGGCGTCAAGAAGGTGGTGAAGGTCGACGACAGCACGGTTGCCGTGGTCGCCGATACCTGGTGGCACGCCAAGACCGCGCTCGAAGCGCTGCCGATTGTCTGGGACGAAGGCGACAACGCCAAAGTCTCCAGCGAATCGATTGCCAAATGGCTCGCCGAGGGCCTCGACAACGGCCAGCCGGCCTATGTTGGCAACAGCAATGGCGACGCCAAGGCGGCGATTGCCGGTGCCGCCAAGAAGGTCGAGGCGGTCTACAACTATCCCTACCAGAACCACGCCGCGATGGAGCCGCTCAACGCGACAGCCATCTGGACCGCGGATAAATGCGAGGTCTGGTGCGGCACCCAGAACGGCGAAGCAGCGTTTGCCGCGACGCTGGAGGCTTCCGGGCTGTCGGCCGACAAATGCGACGTCCACAAGCAGATGCTGGGCGGTGGCTTCGGCCGCCGCGGCCAGACCGACTATGTCCGCCAGGCGGTGATGATCGCCAAGCAGATGCCGGGCACACCGGTCAAGCTGCTGTGGTCGCGCGAGGAAGACATGCAGCACGGCATGTATCACCCGATCACGCAGTGCAAACTGACCGGCGCCTTCGACGCCGACAACAATCTGATTGCGTTGCACAACAGATTGTCCGGCCAGTCCATCCTGTTCGCCCTGCGTCCCGCTGCGCTGGTCAACGGCATGGATCCGGCCGCGTTCCAGGGCGTGGCCGCGACCGGCGAAGCGGCGATTGGCTATAGCGTACCGAACCTGCTGGTCGAGCATTCGATGCGCAATCCCCACGTCCCGCCGGGCTTCTGGCGTGGCGTCAACGTCAATCACAACGCCATCTATCTCGAATGCTTCATGGATGAACTGGCGCTGTCGGTCGGCCAGGATCCGCTCGCGTTCCGCCGCAAGCTGATGTCGAAACATCCGAAGCATCTGGCGGTGCTCAATGCCGTGGCCGAGAAAATCGGCTGGGGCACGCCGGCGCCGCAAGGCGTCTATCGCGGCATCGCCCAACATATGGGCTATGGCAGCTATGTTGCGGGAGCCGCGGAAATTTCGGTCACCGACGGCAACAAGATCAAGGTGCACCGTATCGTCGCCGCCACCGATCCCGGTTATGCCGTCAATCCGGCGCAGATCGAACGGCAGATCGCAGGCTCCTTCGTCTACGGCCTGTCCGGTCTGTTCTACGGCGGCTGCACCGTGAAGAACGGCGCCATCGAGCAGACCAACTTCGACAGCTACAACTCGATGCGGATCGCGGAAATGCCCAAGGTGGAATCGATCGTGATGCCGAGCGGCGGTTTCTGGGGCGGCGTCGGCGAACCCACCATCTGCGTGGCGGGACCGGCGGTGCTCAATGCCTACTTCGCGGCAACCGGCAAACGCATCCGTTCGGTGCCGCTGCGGGACCAGAACATCAGCTTCGCCTGACAAAACGAGCGGCGGCCTGATCCGGCCGCCGCTCCCCCTTTTCTGGATTGGTCCCATGGACGTCATTCGTCGGCCGTCGCGCCGAGATGTCGCTCGCGGCATCGCCGCGACCGCGGCGGTGTTGGCGTTGCCGTGTCCTTCGTTCGCGCAGGGTGCTGCCCGCGTCGTCGTGATCGGCGGCGGCTTTGGCGGCGCGAGTTGCGCGCGAACGCTGCGGCAGCTCGAACCAAAACTGCAGGTGACGCTGGTCGAGCCAAATCAAGTGTTTACCGCCTGCCCTTTCAGTAACGAGGTGATCGCCGGTTTGCGGGAGTTGCCGGCACAGCAGTTCACCTATGACAGGATCGCCGCCAGCGGCGTGACGGTGATTGCGCAAGCCGCAACGAAGATCGATCCGCAGGCGCGCACCGTCACTTTGGCCGACGGCAACTCGCTCCCCTACGACCGCTTGGTGCTGGCGCCCGGCATCGACCTGCGCTTCGACGCCCTGCCCGGTTACGACGAAGCCGCCTCCGCCAAGATGCCGCATGCCTGGAAGGCCGGCGAGCAGACGATGCTTCTCCGCAGGCAGATCGAGGCCATGGCGGACGGCGGCACGGTGGTGCTGGCGGTGCCGGCGGCGCCCTTGCGCTGTCCGCCCGCCCCTTACGAGCGCGCCAGCCTGATCGCGCATTATCTGAAGAACAAGAAGCCACGTTCGAAGATATTGATCCTCGACGCCAAGGACGGCTTTTCGCAGCAGAAACTGTTCGAGGCCGCCTGGAAGGAATTGTACCCCGGCATGATCGAACGGATCGCGCTGTCGCAGGGCGGCCGGGTGACCTCGGTCGATACCGCGACCAACACCATCGTCACCGATTTCGGCAACTACACCGCCGATGTCGCCAGCGTGATCCCGCCGCAAAAGGCCGGGCGCATCGCCGCCATTGCGGGTGCAGCCGACAACACCGGCTGGTGCCCGATCGATCCCGTCAGCTTTGCTTCGAAACTGGTGCCGAATATTCACGTCATCGGCGATGCCTGTATCGCCGGGCAGTTGCCGAAATCGGCTTCCGCCGCCCAGGCGCAGGGCAAAGCCTGCGCCGCAGCGGTCGTGAACATGATGTCCGGTAAGCCGCCCGAGCCACCACGGCTGACCGGCGCCTGTTACAATACCGTCGCGCCCGGCTACGCCTTCTCGCTGTCCGGCGTCTATCAACCCAAGGACGGCCAGCTCGCCGAGGTCGAAGGCGCGACCAGCCCGGTCAGTGCGCCGCGCGAGGAACGCCGGCGCGAGGCCGAGCGTGCTGAAAACTGGTTCAAGACGATCACGGTGGATACATTTGGCTAGGCCGGCAGACCAGAGCGCGGCAGCGTGTCTCGTGGCGGCGCTCCTTGCGCTGCCCGCAGCCGCCGGCGCGCAAACGCTTCGGCCTTACGCCATCGTCGGCGACGCCATTCCGGAGCCGCTCACGACCACACGAGGCGACGTCGCGCGCGGACGGGCGCTGGTCGTTGAACGCACCAGCACTTGCATCCTCTGCCACAGCGGCCCATTTCCGGAGCAGAAGTCCCAGGGCGATCTAGCGCCCAGTCTCGCCGGCTCCGGCAGCCGGTGGTCGGAGGCTCAGCTTCGGCTTCGGCTGGTCGATGCCTCCAGCCTCAATGCCGCGACCATCATGCCGTCCTATTATCGCCTCGACGGTCTTCAGCGGGTCGGGCCGTCCTGGCGCGGCAAGCCGATCCTGTCCGCCGAACAGATCGAGGACATCGTGGCATATCTTGCAAGCCTGCGTGAATAGGAACTGACGATGCACCGGCTGCCCCAATCGACCCGCCGCCATTTCCTCGGCCTCGCCGGCGGCGCCGCCGTGGCCGGCGCGGTGCCGATCGTGACGCTGCGGCCCGCCGAGTCGACACCCGCGATGCTGGCCTCCGCCATCAATAATGTCACCCAGGGCGTCCTGGTCCGAACCGGCAAGGTCAAGCTCGACGTGCCGCCGCTGGTCGAGAACGGCAACACCGTGCCGATGACGGTCAGTGTCGACAACCCGATGACGGCGGAAAACCACGTCAGGAGCATCCACGTCTTCAACGAAAAGAACCCGCAGCCCAATGTCGGCAATTTCCATCTCGGTCCGCTGGCCGGCCGGGCCCAGGTCTCGACCCGGATCAGGCTCGCCGACAGCCAGAAAATCGTTGCGATCGCAAAGCTCTCGGACGGATCCTTCTGGTCCGCCAGCATCGACATCATCGTGACCCTGGCGGCCTGCACCGAGGAGGTGATCTGATGCCTTCCGCCCTGATTAATGTTCCAGCGAAAGCCAAGCGCGGCGACATCATCGAGATCAAGACGCTGATGTCGCACATCATGGAGACCGGCTATCGCCATATGGCGTCGGGCGAAATCGTTCCTCGCGATATCATCACCAGCTTCACGTGCCGCTACAACGGGTCAGAGATTTTCCGCGCCGATCTTTTCCCGGCGATCGCCGCCAACCCGTTCATCGCCTTCTTCACCACGGCGACCGCGAGCGGCAAATTCGAGTTCGAATGGATCGGCGACAACGGCTTTTCCGAAACCGCGTCCGCCTCGATCACGGTCGAATGAGACTAGCCGGCACCATAGTCGCCGCGCTGCTGCTGGCGGATGCCGCCGGCGCCACGGAGATTCCGACGGCCGAACGCCGCTCCGGCTACAGCTTCATGACGCCGGAAACCCAGACGATCCAGGACGACGAGACAGCCAATCCCGGCCTGCTCTGGGCGCTCGACGGCGAGGCGCTGTGGAAGCGAAAAGCCGGCACCGCCGACAAGGCCTGCGCCGATTGCCATGGTGACGCCAGCACCAGCATGAAGGGTATCGCGGCGCACTATCCCGCTTTCGACAAGGCGCTCGGCCACCCCGTCGATCTCGGGCAGCGCATCAACCTGTGCCGCACCGACCATCAGAAGGCGTCGCCGCTGGCTTACGAAAGCCGCGACCTTCTGGCACTGACCGCCTTGGTCGCCCGGCAGTCGCAGGGGGCAGCGATCGAGACCGGCAGCGACCCGCAACTCGAACCGTTCATCGCAAAGGGGCGCGAGTTGTTCATGCAGCGGCAGGGCCAACTCAATCTCGGCTGCGCCAACTGCCATGACGACAACTGGGACAAGCGGCTGGCCGGGTCGGCAATCACGCAAGCTCACCCGACCGGATACCCACAGTACCGGCTGGAGTGGCAATCGCTGGGATCGCTGCAACGGCGGCTGCGCGCCTGCATCACCGGGGTCCGGGCGCAGGCCTATGATTACGGCGCGCCGGAGCTGGTCGAACTGGAACTGTATCTGATGTCGCGGGCGCGGGGGATGCCGATCGAGGCCCCGGCGGTAAGGCCCTGACAGGGGCCAAACTAAAAAAAGCGAAAACAACCCCATGCAAAGTAGAAATGGGGTGCCAAAAAAGGCGCCTTATCGCTCCGCGAACGCCTTCTCGACCACGAACTGGGCCGGCTCGCCGTGGTTGCCTTCGACGAAGCCCTTGCCTGACAGCAGCGTCCGGGTGTCGGTCACCAGCGCCGGGCTGCCGCAGATCATGACGCGGTCCTGGGCGGGATCGAGGTTCGCCAGTCCGATATCGCCGAACAGCTTGCCTGAATTGATCAGGTCGGTGATGCGGCCGCGGTTGCGGAAGGGGTCGCGGGTCACGGTCGGGTAATAGATCAGCTGGTTGCGGATGTAGTCGCCGATCAGCTCGTCGTTCGGCAGCTTTTCGGTGATCATCTCGCCATAGGCGAGCTCCTTGACGCGGCGGCAGCCGTGCAGCAGCACCACCTTCTCGAACCGCTCATAGGTCTCGGGATCCTTGATCACGCTGAGAAACGGGGCGAGCCCGGTTCCGGTGCCGATCAGATAGAGGTTGCGGCCGTCCTCGAGGTTGTCGATGACGAGCGTGCCGGTGGCCTTGCGGCTGACGATGATCTCGTCGCCCGCTTTCAGGTGCTGGAGTCGCGAGGTCAGCGGACCGTCCTGCACCTTGATCGAGAAGAATTCGAGCCGGTCTTCATAGTTGGCGCTGGCGACGCTGTAGGCGCGCAGCAGCGGCTTCTCGCCGACCTTGAGCCCGATCATGGTGAACTCGCCGTTCCGAAACCGGAACGAGGGATCGCGCGTGGTGGTGAAGGAGAACAGCGTGTCGGTCCAGTGGTGGACGCTCAAAACGCTTTCCTGGTTGAAATTGCTCATCGTCAGCTTCCTTGACGCGCGGGCGCAATTGGCGGCAAAATCATTTGTGTACGATCATTCGTATACGAATGAATAATCCTTCTTGATCCCGGCGTCAAGCCGCGGGCAAGATGGCTAGCTGCGCCCCGAAGGCCTTGAACACAAAGGATAAACCATGGCCCATGATGCACCTTTGGCAACCGGCCCGAGCAAGCTGGTGATCCGCAACATCGGGCTGTTGCTGTCAGGCGCCCTGGAGAAGCCGATCCTCGACGCCGACACCATCGTGGCCGAGAACGGCAAGATCACCGCGATCGGCCGGCTGAAGGACGTCGACGTCGAAGGCGCCACCACGGTCGTCGATGCCCACGGCACCACCGTCACGCCCGGCTTGATCGATAGCCATGTCCATCCCGTCGCCGGCGACTGGACGCCGCGGCAGAATCAGATCGGCTGGATCGACAGTTTTCTGCACGGCGGCGTCACCACCATGATCTCGGCCGGCGAAGTCCACATGCCCGGCCGGCCGCGCGACGTCGTCGGCCTCAAGGCGATGGCGATCTTCGCGCAACGCTCGTTCTGGACGCTGCGCCCCGGCGGCGTGAAGGTGCACGCCGGCGCGCCCGTGATCGAATGCGAGATGGTCGAAGAGGATTTCAAGGAATTGGCCGCGGCCGGCGTCAAGCTGCTCGGCGAAGTCGGCCTCGGCGGCGTCAAGGACGGCCCGACCGCGCGCAAGATGGTGGGCTGGGCCCGCAAATACGGCATCCAGAGCACGATCCACACCGGCGGTCCGTCGATCCCCGGCTCCGGCCTGATCGGCGCCGACGTCGTGCTGGAAGCCGATACCGACGTCATCGGCCACATCAATGGCGGTCATACCGCCCTGCCCGACGCCGAGATCCGTTGTATCTGCGAGGGCTGCAAGCGCGGGCTCGAGCTGGTTCACAACGGCAACGAACGCTCGGCGCTGTTCACGCTGCGCACCGCGCGCGAAATGGGCGACCTCAACCGCGTCATCCTCGGCACGGATTCACCGGCCGGCTCCGGCGTGCAGCCGCTCGGCATCTTGCGCATGGTGTCGATGCTGTCCTCGCTCGGCGACGTCCCGGCCGAACTGGCATTCTGTTTTGCCACCGGCAATACCGCCCGGATGCGCGCGCTCGACTGCGGCCTGATCGAGGTCGGCCGCGCCGCGGACTTCGTCATCATGGATCAAGCCCAGCATTCGCCCGGCAAGAACATCCTCGAAAGCATCCAGCTCGGCGATCTCCCCGGCGTCGGCATGACCATCATCGACGGCATCATCCGTACCCAGCGCAGCCGCAACACCCCGCCGGCGACGAAGGTGCCGGAGATCGTGAGCGGGCATTAGGTGGAAGACCTCATCTCTGCACAACGGCTCTGCCGTTGTTGCTGGAGGAGCCGCGAAGCGGCTTCTCGAAGGATGAATGGCACGAGCGGGGCCTCATGGTTCGAGACAGTCGCTTCGCGACCTCCTCACCATGAGGGACGATTGCGCAAATTGTTCAACAGCGCCATCGGCGTCTCATGCACTTTCGCCGCATACCAACTGCAATACCTCATCCTGAGTAGCCGCGAAGCGGCGTCTCGAAGGATGAATGCCACGAGCGGGAACAGATCACCTCCCCCTTCGAAACGATCGCTCCGCGACCTCCTGCGATAACGGCATAGCCGTTACGCGGACGTGACGGGATCGAGGTCAGCGTTTCCTCGGAAGTTCGCAACACAGCAGTTCGTCGGGATGCAGCCACGCAGCAACAGTGAGCGCATCGGCCACCGGCGCGTTCCCGAAGCTGCTCTCCACGGCAAACTTAATGGCGACCTTGCCGCTGTGCGAGGCTTGGCAGCGGGCGTTCGCCCGCAGGATCATGCCGCGATGCGGAGTGCGAGGCAAACCATCGATTTCATCGCAGCAGCGAGCGAAGCAGGAGTGAGGCCCGCCGACAAATAGCGATGTCCGCTTGTGATGGTATCTTGGACGTCAGCCCCAGATCCCGCGGCATCATCAGCGGCTCTAAGAATTTCGTTCGCCACCCCAAAAAGACTTTTGCAACAATATCTGCCAACAAGCGACGTGGGATCATATCGATAAATGAAAAAGAGGCCGCCAACTGAGGCGGCCTAGCCTGCTTGGGCCGCTGCAAGTGCGGCGCTTGAAATCATTCGCTGTCTCCGGGGTTGATCCGTATCAACTCATAGCATTCGACGGCGTCATAGCGTTGCAACGTGAACAGTCAAGTTTCCAATTTGAAGGGATATCCAATGGAAACGATCGGGCGTTATGAATGCAGCACTATCGGGACAATGAGTCAGGAACCCATCGGGGACCGGACTGGGCACGGCCTTGTAGGTGTTCAATATTCAGGCGTCGCCGTAGATGGCCTTCTGAAAGAAGCTGTTCTCACGGGGTCCTCCATCAGTGAGTGGAACGGACCTAAGGGAACCTATTTGTTTGGTGGCGGCGTCCACCGAGCTCCAGGAGGGATTGCAGTTTCGCAGCTCACCGAGGGCACGGGGGATGTTGTTATGAAAGACGGAAAAGCCATCGGCACCGACGCTTCGGGAACAGTGGTCTTCAAATTTGCGTCGGGCACATTGGCCGCCCTATCGGGAAAAGCTGCCAAATTCGTCAGCAAGCCGACAAGTCCGGGCCGTTTCAGTCTAGAGTTTACAAACTGAGATCAGATCACGCGCTGGTGACCTTCGGCCCCCCAGTGAGCATGGTTAGCCAGTAAATGTCCGTTCAGGGTCATTTGCGTCGTTTCCGGCATGCCCGACGATGTCCGGTTAGGGGGCATCTTCGGACTTGCGCCGGGCCATTCACAGGCTGTAATCGATCCTCTTGAGAGCATACTTCTCAGAAATCTTCGCGCGGTCTGGCCCGCCACGGACGGTACCGGCGGAGCTCTCGTTCTGCTTCGCCACCGGCACCACCGCCCGGATGCGCGCGCTCGACTGCGGCCTGATCGAGGTCGGCCGCGCCGCGGACTTCGTTATCATGGATCAGGCCCAGCATTCGCCCGGCAAGAACATCCTCGAAAGCATCCAGCTCGGCGATCTCCCCGGCGTCGGCATGACCATCATCGACGGCATCATCCGCACCCAGCGCAGCCGCAACACCCCGCCCGCCGGGAAAGTGCCGGAGATCGTTTTGGGGCATTAACGCCGTCTGGCGCAAATAGCCGCAGGACGCGTCTCAACGCCGCAAAGCGTTGAACGAATTCCCCGATGGAGCCGACCAATGCAGGCTGCCCCGGTGGCATTCCGTTTGATCGATCCATCGAGGGACGCGTGAAGAACAAACTGCAACTTTTTGGCGGCGTCGTCGGCGCGATCGTCGGTTTCATCGCGGCCATTCTGCTGTCCGAACTTCTGGGCTTCGGAAACCGGGCTGATCCGATCGCATCCGGCCTGCTGGCGCTGTTCGGGATCGGCCCGATCGGTGCC
>JAIEPP010000252.1 GCA_019748335.1 Xanthobacteraceae bacterium | reverse complement strand
AGCGTCCGGTCGCGCGCTTCGCGCGTTGCGACAAATTCATCCTCGGTAATGCCATCCCGGACATGAATATTGTGAGCGCGCTGTTCCGCGACCGTGGTCTCCCATCGGATCTCGCGGCCGTTCGGGCCGTAATCGTGACACATGAAGAGGCGAGTTTCGTTGGGCAATGCCAGGATACGCCGGATCGATCGGTATAGCGTGCGGGCATCGCCACCCGGAAAATCGGCGCGGGCTGAGCCACCGTCGGGCATGAAGAGTGTGTCGCCCACAAACGCAGCGTCGCCAATCACATGTGTCATACAGGCCGGCGTGTGCCCTGGCGTGTGCAGCGCAAACGCCTTCAGCGAACCTATTTGATAGCTGTCGCCGTCCTTGAACAGGCGATCAAACTGGCTGCCGTCGCGTTGAAATTCTGTGCCTTCATTGAAGATTTTTCCGAAAGTCTCCTGCACGATGGCGATATTCTCGCCGATCCCGATCTTGCCGCCTAGCTTTCCCTGTATGTAGGGCGCGCCAGAAAGGTGGTCGGCATGAACATGAGTCTCGATCAGCCATTCCAGTTTGAGGCTGTTCTGCTCAATGAACGCAATGATCTTGTTGGCCGATTCGTAAGCAATGCGTCCCGCGGCGTAGTCGATGTCCATCACAGAATCGATGACGGCGCAGGCCTTCGAGCCGGGGTCCTTGACGACGTAGCTGACAGTATTGGTCGAAGCGTCGAAGAACGGGGTGACCTCAGGTCTGACTACGGGATTGTCGGTATGCGCAGACATGTATGGCTCCTCTAGTGCGGTAACTCTGCTGGGCCCCAAGTTTAAATGCCGGCCTTCCCTGGGAGTTGGCGAGTGTTCAAATCTTTGCCCCTCGGCTAGACCATCACGACAACCGTGATCACGCCGACAAGGGTCCAGAAGGCGGTGTTGGCAAACATGCTCAGTATCTGTTCGTGATCGGATCCCGAGGGAAGTCCCGTTGCATGAGCCGCGAGACGCCCAGGGAGAAGGACAAACGCCCCCAGTATCGCCGGCAGCAGCCGTATTGACAGGCGGTGCTTTGGTCGGACGCCGATATAGCTGATCGCGGTTCGCATTACGCCTTGCATGTTCGGATGCCGAACAGGAGGTAGGCCGGGCAGAAGCGGAAAATCGCAGTCGCCAAGAGAACGAATCCGACGGCCGTCACGGCGTATTTCCACTGACCCCAGCCGGAAAAGAATCCGCTGACTTGGGGAACGAATACTGCGACGAGCAATACCGCGCCAAGAATAAGTCGGGCTCCGCGATCGATTGATCCAATGTTTGCCAATGGCATGTCCTCCAAGTTTGTACGATCAGTACATTCAGATATGATGATATGTTAATCAGAATATCCCCTTCGCGTTTGTGGGGCAGCTGATTGGACGTTCTTAAAGAAGCGGCCGTGAACGTGTATCGCCTGTGCTCAGGTCGTATGCGAACGTCTACCCGTTGTCAGTTCAGGTAATGCGCGCGCGACTAAGAGAACGCACAGCCGTCTCGCAGGCCGAGTTTTTTGAAGATGAGCGCCGCGGGGCAGAAGCCCGTCATCGACGCTTGAACCATGTTCAGCCCGGCGAATCCGGTCAGCAGATACCAGTAGGGATTAACCGCATAGCCGAGTGCAAGGCCGAGCAGGACGACAAATCCGGCAAACATCAGTACTGCTTTATCTACATTCATGACGTGTTCCTTCAGTTGGGTTTGAAATTCATCAAGACCGGGCGAGCCCGGCCATCGTCCATCCGACAATCTTTTGTGTATCCATCGCGCCCGAAATCCGGGAAACCTCGCGACCGCCCTGCATCAGCAGAAGCGTAGGGATCCCACTGATGCCGAGCCGCGAAGACACGGCCGGAGCGGTGTCGGCGTTCAGTTTAAGCAGGCGGACCCTGGGTTCGAGGGCCTTTGCCGCGCGCTCGAACATCGGCGCCATCGAGCGACAGGGACTGCACCACGGTGCCCAAAAGTCGATCAATACCGGGATGTCGCTGTTGGCAACGTGTCGGCCGAATCCGGCTTCGTCGACCTCAATGGGATGGCCGCTGAACATGGGCTGGTGGCACGATCCGCAGCGCGCTGCGTCCGGGTCTCGGTCGGTGGGCAGGCGGTTGATCTTGCCGCAGTGTCCGCAGACGATTTGTTGGGCCGTACTCATGTTACCGGCTCGCTCTCGTGGATGGCTTGATGTCAGGCCCGGTCCGCTTGGTTTTTTTCCGGACCGTAGCAGTTGACTATATATACAAACATTCGTATATACGCAAGTATGAAAATAAATGTGGAAATGATGGAAGCCGCCGCCGGGTCCGCGAGCGATCTGTTAAAGGCGCTGGCTAATCGCCACCGGCTGCTGATCGTCTGTCAGTTGGTTGACGGCGAGCGGTCCGTCGGAGACCTCGCAGAGTTCCTCGGCCTTCGGGATTCCACCGTATCCCAGCATCTTGCACTGCTTCGGAAGGATGGCTTGGTCGCGGCCCGGCGAGACGCCCAGTCGATCTATTATTCGATCGCCAGCGAACCCGCACGCGAAATTCTGACCACACTTTATCGCGTGTATTGCGCGCCGCCGAAGGGCAAGGGCCCGTCAAAAAAGACTAAGCCGCCGTGAGATGCAATACATTGAGGCAGGTCAATAGCTGCCTTCGAAACCGAGTCACGGTCAATTCAACCTCCGCAAGGCCATTCATGATTGCGAGCTATTTGATGCGTAGATCGATCGCGATTGCCGCGTACACGGTGCTTGCCGCGAGCACGTCGTTTGCGAGCGCAGAACAGATCACGGTTGTGCCACGTTCGGTCGCCGACGAGAAGGCGGTGTTCGCCACGGTCGAAAGCGTCAGTGTTGTTCCCGCGCGCGGGCGCATTGGCGGCGTCGTGGTCCAGCTCAACGTCCGGGAAGGCGATCCGGTCACGAGCGGCCAGGCAATTGCGGCGATCGGGGACGAAAAGCTCGCTTTGCAGATGAAGGCGCTGGATGCGCAGATTGACGCTCTGCAGGCGCAAGCCAGCCAGGCGCAAATCGATTTTTCCAGAACCGAGGGACTGGTGGACCGCGGCATCTTGCCTCGCGTCAAACTCGACGAGACGCGAACCGCACTCAATGTTGCCGAAAATGGCCTGCGCGCGCGAACAGCCGAGCGAGCGGTGATCCAGCAGCAGCTCAGCGAAGGACAGGTGCTCGCTCCCGCCGGCGGACGTGTTTTGAAAAAATTGGTTGCGGTCGGCTCGGTGGTGCTTCCTGGCGACCCGATTGCGATGATCGCGCAGCAGAATTTCAAGCTGCGGCTGCGGGTGCCGGAACGCCATGCCCGTTCCCTGAAGGCCGGTGACAAAATCCGTGTCGACGGGTCCGAGTTCGGAGACCAAGCCGCAAAATTTGGCTTGATAGATCTGGTTTATCCGCAGATCGAGGATGGCCGTGTCATCGCCGATGCCACAGTCGAGGGGCTCGGGGAGTATTTCGTCGGCGACCGGCTCAGGGTCTGGATTTCGGGCGGTATGCGCAGCGCCTTCGTGGTCCCCTCGAACTATGTAACCACCCGCTTTGGCATCGATTATGTCCATATCCGTCAGGTGGACCGAACCATCGATGCGCCCGTGCAGCGCGGCCGCGAAGCGCCGTCGCCTGAGCTTCCAAACGGGCTTGAAATTCTGTCTGGCATTCGCGCTGGCGACCAGCTGGTGCAGCCATGAACCTCGGCCTGTCCGGGCGGCTGACGCGGGCGACGATCGGTTCGCCGCTGACGCCGCTATTCCTGCTCGCTTCCCTGATCGTCGGACTCATCGCCGTCATCGTGATCCCGCGTGAGGAAGAGCCGCAGATCAGCGTTCCCATGGTCGATATCAGGGTCAACGCCGACGGACTGCGCGGACCCGATGCGGTCGAACTCGTCACCAAGCCGCTGGAATCGATTGTCAAGGCTATCGATGGTGTGGAGCACGTCTACAGCCAGACTGAAGACGATCGGGTGCTGGTGACCGCGCGCTTTCTGGTCGGGACCAGGTCGGACGATGCCATCCTTCGCGTTCACGAGAAGATCCGGGCCAATCTCGATCGAATCCCGGTTGGCATTCCCGAGCCTCTGATTGTCGGGCGCGGCATCAATGACGTTGCCGTCACCGTCCTCACGCTGTCGCCCAAGCCCGAGGCCGCCAGTCGGTGGTCCGATAAGGATCTCTACGAGCTCGCCGACAAGCTGCGCGCGGAATTGATGAAGGTTGAGAGCATTGGTCTGACCTACATCTCCGGTGGCGCAGCGCAACAGATCAGGGTCGAGCCGAACCCGGAGAAGCTGTCGCTGTTCGGCGTCACGCTTCAGCAGCTCGTCGCCAAGGTGAGGGACGCCAATCGGTCGTTTCTGGCGGGCCAGGTCCGCGACGTCGGCATTGTCCGCAGCGTTTCAGCCGGGCAAACGCTTCTGGGAATTCCGGATATTGGTCTTTTGCTGATTTCGACGCGGGACGGACGTCCGGTCTACGTCAGGGATGTCGCATCCGTTGTCATCGGTTCGAATACCACCGAGCACCGGGTCTGGAACGATGGCCGCGACGGCAAGGATAAATGGGAGCGGGTTCCCGCTGTCAGCCTGGCGTTGGCCAAGCGGGCGGGCGCCAATGCGGTTGTCGTCTCGGAGGAGATCGCCCATCGCCTCGAAGGGCTAAAGTCGCGCCTGATCCCTGACGATGTCCAGGTCACCGTCACCCGGGACTATGGCGAGACCGCAAACGAAAAGGCCAACGAACTGCTTTTTCACCTCGGACTCGCCACGATATCGATCGTGATGCTGATCGCCATCGCAGTCGGCTGGCGTGAGGCGCTGGTCACGCTGGTTGTGATCCCGACCACAATCCTGCTGACGCTGTTCGCTGCGAATCTGATGGGCTACACCATCAATCGCGTGAGTCTGTTTGCGCTGATCTTTTCCATAGGAATCCTGGTCGATGACGCCATTGTCGTGGTCGAGAACATTGCCCGCCACTGGGCGATGAAGGACGGCCGGCCTCGCCTGCAGGCGACGATCGAGGCAGTCGCCGAGGTCGGCAATCCGACTATCGTGGCGACGTTGACGGTGGTTGCAGCATTGCTGCCCATGCTGTTCGTGTCGGGGCTGATGGGGCCCTATATGGCGCCGATCCCGGCCAATGCGTCGGCAGCGATGCTGTTTTCGTTCTTTGTCGCCATGGTGGTCGCGCCTTGGCTGATGCTGCGGCTGGCGCCGAAAGAGGGCTCCGGTGCCGCTCATGCTGAGCACAATGAAGGCGTGCTCGGGCGCCTCTACCGGCGCATCGCGACCCCTATCATCCGCAGCAAGCGCTCGTCCTGGATATTCCTGATCGCCGTCGGCGTCGCGACGCTGGTCTCGCTAACGCTGTTTGCAACCAAATCCGTCACCGTCAAACTACTGCCGTTCGACAACAAGTCCGAGATAGCCGTGGTGGTCGACTTGCCCGAGGGCGCGAGCCTCGAGGATACCGAGCGGACGCTATTCGCCGCCGCTGATATTGCGCGCGGATTGCCCGAGACAACATCGGTGCAAACTTACGCTGGCACGCCGGCGCCGTTCAATTTCAATGGTCTCGTCCGTCACTATTATTTGCGTGAGCGACCCGAACTGGGGGAACTGCAGGTCAATCTGGCCGCGCGCGGCGACCGCAAGCGGTCGAGCCACGATATTGCGCTCGATCTGCGGCAGCGGCTGAAGCGTGTCGGCGTTCCCGTTGGAACCAGCATCAAGGTTGTCGAGGTGCCGCCCGGACCGCCGGTGCTGGCGACGCTACTGGCTGAAATCTATGGACCGGACGCCGCAACGCGGAGGACGGTCACCGGCGAACTCAAAAAGGTCTTCGCCGAAGTGCCTTTCATCGTCGATATCGACGATTCCATAGGCCAGAAGCGTCCCCGACTGCGGTTGTCGATCGACCAGGACCGGCTCGAGTTCTTGGGCGTGGAGCAGCGCGACGTGTATGACACCATCCAGACCTTGTTTGGTGGCGTATCGGTGGGCTATTCCCACCGCGGCGAGGACCGCAATCCGATCGAGATTGCGGTCAAACTGCCGAAGCGCGATCTGGCCTGGACGGAGGCGCTGGCGTCGACGCCGGTGCCAGCCAACACGCTGCCCGGCAGCAAAACTGTGGTCGAGCTCGGACAGGTCGTCAAGGCGACCGTCGAAGAGGGGTCGCCGGTGATCTTTCGGCGCGACGGCCGCTTTGCCGACATGGTCATGGCCGAATTGGCCGGCCGTTTCGAAGCACCGCTCTACGGCATGCTCGAAGTGGCCAAACGGATCGATGCCCACGATTGGGGGACGCTCCCGAAGCCCGTGATCAGCCTGCACGGACAGCCGGCAGACGAGTCTCATCCCACGCTATTGTGGGATGGCGAATGGGAGATCACCTATGTGACCTTCCGCGACATGGGCGCAGCCTTCGGCGCCGCGATCCTTGGCATCTACGTGCTTGTGGTGGCCCAATTCCGCAGTTTCAAGCTGCCACTTGTGATCCTCACTCCCATTCCGCTGACGCTGATCGGCATTTTGATTGGCCATTGGCTTCTGGGCGCGCCGTTCACGGCGACCTCAATGATCGGTTTCATTGCCTTGGCTGGCATTATCGTACGCAATTCGATTCTGTTGGTGGATTTCATTCGTCATAGTAGCGGACAGGACAGATCACTGCGTGAAGTGGTGCTCGAAGCCGGAGCTGTGCGCTTTAAGCCAATAATGCTCACTGCGCTTGCGGCAATGATAGGGGCCGCGACCATTCTTCTCGATCCCATCTTCCAGGGCTTGGCAATTTCGCTGTTGTTCGGGCTTGCATCATCGACGCTTCTGACGGTCCTGGTCATTCCCGCAATCTACATTGCGTTACGGCAGCCGTCAGCGCATGTCGGCTGAGCCGCACGAGGGTTTCTGCAAGGCCATGAACCGCGAGACGATCGGGCACGTGTCGCGTCTGCTCGGGGCCGTGGCGAATCCGAAGCGATTGATGGTGTGCATCAAGTTGCTTGAGGGTGAAAAGACGGTCGGCGAGTTGGCCAAGGTCGTGGGGCTTTCCTCCGCAGCTCTATCTCAGCACTTGGGCAAGATGCGCGCGGCGAGCCTGCTGAGTGCCCGAAGGGACGGGCGAACGATCCACTACCGGCTTGCCGGTGGGGATATCCGCAAGCTTCTGAAGACGCTTGACCGCTTATATGGCGCGTCTGGGAAATAAAATACGTTCGGTCCGGCAAGGGATCGTTCTTCCCTCTCCCGAGCCGGAGAGGGAAGAACGTGGATCCGAGAATCTTCCACGGGTTGCGTGGTTCACTCAGCAGGAATTGCGCGGTGCTTGAGTGGTCGGTCGGCCTCCACTGTGCTGCCATCGAAATCCGAACCGAGATCTTTCCGCCAGGAGCGAAGTTTCTCCATGAGTATCAAAACAAGCGTGATAGCTGCGGACAGTGCGATAGCTCCTTGCCAGTAAGGAATCCCTGCGAGATCGGTAAAGATCAGCTTAGGTCCTGTACCGATCAGTGCTTTATCGAGCCACGGTTGCGCATATGAGAACGCGACGGCGCCCGCGAGGCCGCCCGCAAGCGTAAACAAGGCGTCGCGATAACCAACGCCGATTTGAGCGAGCGTTGTGCCTGGGCAGGCGCCAGCAAGCGCGATGCCGGCGCCGAGCAGGAGCCCGCCGACCAGGTCGGCCGCATAGAGCACCGCTTTCGGCTGCAGTTTAACGAAGCCGAAGCCGTTTAGCATTGCGAGTACGAGCGCCCCGGTAGCGACGGCCGTCAGGAAGATTTTCAGCATGATGAAGTTGCGCAGTTGCATCTGCCCAACGATCACGCCGGGTTCAAATACGCGCGATTTTTCCAAGGCGAATCCGAATACTACTCCCATGGCAAGACCCGAGAGGATAGCGATAACGACCGAATTTGACATGATGAAGTTCTCCAGCGCTAAATTCGACGAAGCAGGAGCGAAGCGGTGATGATACCGCCGGCGAACATTGCGGCCACGGCCAGCGTGGAGCCGACGGATAGTTGGGCCATACCTGAAAGGCCGTGGCCGCTGGTGCAGCCGTCGGCGATGCGGGCGCCGAACAACATCAGGAAACCTGCGAAGAACGCCACGCCGTAGCGCAGTGATGGAGACGATGAGCCCAGCACACGGCTCCATATCGGAGAGATCGTCTGTCGCCGCGCGCCGGATAGCTTCATGGACATGAAGGCGCCAATCGCGATGCCGGTAACCAGCGCCACCTGCCACAAATTCTTTGCATTGGCAGCAAGATGCTTCGCGACGTAGTCAATCCTGGACAGGGACGGGTCGATCAAGTTCGCAATTGCGTCGCCCACCGTGACGTACGACGACGAGGCACCAAGTGCCGTCTCGATCAACAGGAAAGCCGGGATTTGCAGGAGGCCGATCAACACGCCAGCGACATAAGGAGACCAAGCCTTATCGAAGAGAGTTGGCATAGCATTGCTCCAAATATTCAAATGTGTTAATATAATATCGTCGATAGTCGAGACCGCATTGATTTGAATCAACGCCGGGCCCTCTGGCGGTCACAAGAATCCGGGCGTTTGTGCGTTGCGCCGGCTGGCGATTTGGATGTCATCAAAAGCCGCTGAACTCAGTGATCAGCAAAGGAGCTGAGTGCCTTGAATTTGGAATCCCTCGTCGATCTTGCTGGCGAAGCTGTGGTGCTTACCGCAGGCGGGCTTCTCATCGGAGCGGCGTTCGGTGGATTTGCGCAGGTGAGCAAATTTTGTTTGCGCTCGGCCGTCATCGAGTTCTCACAGGGTTCGCTCGGCTCAAAAGTTGCCATCTGGCTGTTGACGTTTTCCGCCGCCGTTGCGGTAACCCAGTCATCTGTCGCATCCGGGCTTCTCGATGTGACCGGTGCCAGGCAACTCGCCGCTCGCGGTAGCATTTCCGGCAGCATTATTGGGGGGCTGCTGTTTGGAGCCGGCATGATCCTGGCCCGCGGTTGCGCGAGCCGCCTTCTGGTCTTGTCGGCCACAGGTAATCTGCGGGCCCTGTTGTCGGGACTGGTACTGACGGTAGTCGCGCAAGCATCTCTAAGAGGCGCGCTTTCGCCGGCGAGGGAGGCACTTTCAGAACTGTGGACGGTGCAGGGTGGTGCGTCGCGCAATCTGTTGTCGTTGGTAGACGCTGGACCTCAGCTGGGTACGTGGCTCGGCATTCTCTGGCTCGGCTGCGGACTTTGGCTTGCAGTTCGGGCCCGCATCGGATTTGTTTTCGGAATTAGTGCTGTCGGTGTCGGATTGGCAGTTGGTGCGGGCTGGCTGTTTACCTACGCGGTATCGCGATTTGCATTTTCCCCGGTCCAGGTCAAAAGTATCAGTTTTACAGGTCCGTCGGCTGATACCTTGATGGGGCTGATAAATTCCACGTCGCTGCCGTTGGGCTTCGATACCGGCCTGGTGCCCGGCGTTTTCATTGGCTCACTGCTTGCCGCCCTTGTTACACGAGAATGGAAAGTACAGGGATTTCACGATGGACCGGGTATGTGGCGATACCTGATTGGCGCGGCACTGATGGGCTTTGGCGGCATGCTGGCAGGGGGATGCGCGGTCGGCGCCGGGGTGACCGGAGGAGCCGTCTTTGCCTTGACGGCCTGGATCGCGCTCGCTGCGATGTGGGCCGGAGCGATCGTCACGCATCTCGCTATTGACGAAGTTGGGGTCCGTCCCGTTCTGTCCGAACCGTCGATCCGACGGGTAGATGGTCTCTAGAACAGCCGATACGACTTCTTCAGAGGTCGTTCTTGCTACGCAGGCTATTCCAGCCGCGCTGGACGATTTCGCTCACCGAGCCATCGATCAGAAGGGCAATTCCCAATCGCGCACCCAGGACCATGCCGCCGACGGCGAAAGGCCATGACAGCGCCAGCATCGAACCTGCCGTGAGGCCCTGACCGATCGTGCAGCCGCCGGCAAGGATACCGCCAACACCCATCAGTGCTGCACCAATCAGGTATCGCCGCATCTCGTGATCATCGTCGAACGCTTCCCATCGCAGTTCGGCCGATCGCCATGCCGCGAGGCACGATCCTGCAACGACCCCAAATACGCTGCCAACCCCGAAGTCGGCGAAGCTTGATACGTTGAGGACACCCGCATAGAGCGCCTTCCCGATGGTCGAGACGAAGGTGAGACTTTGCGGCCGTATCGGAGTGTCGAAGTCGTCGCCCAACGAGCCCGTGACGATCCAGCCGGCGACGACCAGGACTCCAAGTACAATACCCGCGGACAGCAGCCGCGGTGCGCGTCGTAACCGGGCATCGCCAAGCGCAAGCAGGCACAAGCCGGTACCCACGGCAATGGCTAGGATGGCACGTACATCCAGACCCAGCGCGTGCGACGTCAGTGATGCCATGTCGGATGAGGTGCGATCAGGCATGGTGATCGAGATGCGTTCGAGCATATCGATACGGAAAGGGGCCAGCACGCCGCGCAGTGTCGCATAGGCGGTGGCGCCGAGGATTAGGACGACGATCAAACTTCGGAGATCACCGGTACCGAGACGGACCAGCGAGCCAAATCCGCAGGTGCCGACCATGGCCATGCCGATCCCGAACATGATACTGCCGAGCAAAATCGCTGCCAGCGGCACTTCCGGCAATACAAAGCTTGTGAGCGCGGGCCGAAGAATACCGCTGATAATCAACGATTGGGTGCCGAGGATTGCAATGCCGAGCGCAAGACCAAAGATCCGCAGACGGCGGCTGTCGCGCCCCATCAGCGCATCTTCGATCGCGCCGAACGAGCAAAGCCGCGCATGTCGGACGGCAAACCCGGCGACCGCACCGATGGCAAAGCCGCCAAGCCCCGGCAGCCAGGCCGACAGGCTTTGCATGGTTTCTCCCTGACTTTGTCTAGCCTGACACGGCTATTTTTTCTTCTTCACGACCGGTGGTGGTGCACAGAAGATATCATAGACAACGGAAATTACCCGGCGAACGTCCTCGTTGGCCAGGCTGTAGTAGATCGTCTTGCCGTCGCGGCGCGTATCGACCATGCCGTCATAACGAAGCCGGGCAAGTTGCTGGGATACAGCCGACTGCCGCATCGATAGGATGTTTTCGAGCTCCGTAACGGATCGTTCACCCTCGGCAAGCAGACACAGTAGAAGCAAGCGGTTCTCGTGGGACAGTGCCTTGAGAAAATTGCTGGCCTTGCGCGCCTTGCGCATCAGCTGATCAAGTTCGGGCGAATACTCGTCGCCGTCGCGCAGTTCGGTTTCAAGCTCGGTAGACAGGATTCGGGGCATTTCAGTCAGCTTCTTTCAGGTGTCGATTCAGGCGGGGTAATGCGCGTGGTAAGCGCGGAGAGCAATCCCCAGAAAGCGTCGTCATTGATATAGCCGGTGATGCGTCCGACTTCTCGACCGTTGTCGACGACGATAAAGGTCGGCGTGTAGCGAACAGGCGAGGCGAGGGCAATGCCGCCCGAGGGCTGGCTATCCGTGTTGACACGCCGCAGCGGCAGCACGCTGGCTTCGGCAGTCTTGCCATAGACCGGCCCAACCTCACGGTCCCATCTTTGACACCAGGCGCAGCCGTCACGCTCGAACATCACGAGTTCGGCGGCTCGAAGCCTTGCCGGCCAAACCAGGCTCGTCGCGGTCGCAACGAGGACCAACAGAGATATCTTTTGCAGTTTTCCTAGCCACATGTGCTACATATACACGAATTCGCATATATCTGCTAGATCTGGAAACGCCGTGGTTTCGAATATCTCGCTGATCGGGGCGCTGGGGGCAGGGCTGCTGTCATTTTTGTCGCCTTGCATTCTGCCACTGGTACCGCCCTATTTGTGCTTCCTGGCGGGCGTCAGCCTCGAGGATCTCAAGCGTGAAGAGGCCGCCGTCGGCTTCCAGCCAAATTGGCATGTGTTGGCTTTATCCTGCGCCTTTGTACTCGGATTCTCTACTGTGTTCGTAGCCCTTGGGGCGTCGGCATCGTTAATCGGGAAGGCCGTTAACGCCCATTTTGAGACGCTCGGCATCATTGCCGGAGTTTTGATTGTGGTACTGGGACTGCATTTCCTCGGCTTGTTCAGAATTGGCCTGCTGTTTCGGGAAGCACGTTTCCAGATCATCAATCGACCAGCGGGATATCTGGGCGCCTATTTGATCGGTCTGGCGTTCGCGTTTGGCTGGACCCCATGCGCCGGCCCGGTGCTCGCTACAATCCTCATGGTGGCCGGAGGTGAAGCGTCGGCCGCGCGAGGGACGCTGCTGCTCGGAACATATGCCCTCGGCATTGGCATTCCCTTTCTGCTGGCGGCGCTGTTCTCGGGCGAATTCATCAGGCTATTGGCAAGCCTGCGCAACCATATGGGCGCGATCGAGAAGACGATTGGAGCCGGGCTTGTGCTCACCGGCGTTCTGTTTTTGAGTGGCGGTATGCCGAGCATTGCCGGCTGGTTGTTGCGGATATTTCCAGTGTTCGGATCGATCGGATGAAACGGGAGGCATACATGCTCACAAGACGACATGCTATTGCTGCAATTGCCCTAGGCGTGCCTGGGCTCCGCATCCCGGCCGCCAGCGCGAAGGCAACGCTGGGTGAGGACGGCCTTTACCAGTTGGACTGGTATCTGGAGAGCTTTCTCGAATTGTCCGAAGATCTCGCAGGTGCAACCGCAAAGGGGAAGCGCTTTGCTATCATGTGGGGGCTTAAGGGATGCCCTGCCTGCAAGCAAATGCACGAAGTGCATCTGAACGATCCCAATATTGAAGGCTATATCCGCGATAATTTCGAGATCCTGCATCTCAATCATATTGGCGCGCGCACGGTAACGGACTTCGACGGGCGAAAGCTCGGCGAAAAGGCACTCGGAGAGCGCTATGCCATCCGCTTTACGCCCACGATCCAGTTCTTCCCTGAGGATGCGCGAGGTCTGGCTGCTCTGGACGGACAGGCGCGGGAAGTTGCCCGCATGCCAGGCTTGCTGGAGCCCTTGGCGTTCCTGGCGATGTTCCGCTACGTGAGAGAGAAGGGGTACGAGACGGCACCGTTTCCCGATTGGCTGAGGAGGCAGGTCTGAGATGCACGTCACATCGCTATCAGACCGTTTACCGGAACCGGAAGTCCCTCTGACTCTTCGCGAAGATCAACGAGGTCGAAACGCCGTCTTTCAAACTATCCAATTATGCGAGTTGTAGGGCCAAATACATCTTCCAACCGTGGTTGGACAGTTTGGGCTTGGATCTGGAATTCTGTAGTATCCGGACTATGCGGAAGTGTCGCTTCGACGGCGCTGATGTATTTCAAAGCGCAGGCCGGGATCTTGCCATCGTTCCAGCCGTTCGAGAACTTTCAGGCCGCTGTGGGTTACCTGTTCGGGCGCGAGATTCATCCGCACGTTCTTTGGTTGCTGTCGTTTTTCAACGGATCGACTGTCGTTGGCCTCGCCTTCGGTTATCTCTACCGACATTTGCCCGGAGGCGGCGGCGCTTCAAAGGGACTCGCCTTTGGCCTTTGCGGCTGGCTATTGATGAACACTCTGGCGTTTCCGCTGGTCGGGCTTGGCTTATTCGCAAACGCAACTGGTCTGGGCCCATGGCCGGCGCTATTTTCGCTGGCTATGCTCTCGACGTATAGTCTTGCCATGGGGCTCGTCTACGGTGCACTTGAGCGATCCAATGGGAAGGGACGATAGCGAGCAGGGGTTCGTTAACTCTGTCGGGCAACGACTGTGGTGCGACGCGAGATTTGTGGCAGGTGCGCTGTCGTCATTTGCGGCTTTTGGTCCGAAGTTCAATTCCCGAGCGAGGCCCGCTAGGCGCGCCTTGCTTTCTCTTCGATTAGCTCGGCATTTCCCTCATATTCGCGAGAGAGGGCATTGAGTTTGATCGCAAACTGCAAGTGCCCGGCACCCTCAGCCAGTTCACGGCACTTGCGCGCTCTCTCGCGCAGCCTTTCACATTCAGCAGGAATATCGCGAATCTTGCGAGGCATATCCTTGGCTCCCTACCCAAAGAAAAGCCGCCCGAAAGCGGCCTTTCCAATCTTGGAGGTAATTGCGCGCGGCGTTCAACGCCGTCTTTTGCGAACTCGGAAATTCTGCATGGCAGCTGAATAATTTCAATCGTGCGGCGCAACAATTTTTCAGAACGGGAGGCTTATCCTTCCCCCGCAGCGCGGAGACGGCGCAATCCAAAGCGTTTGGCGGGAGCGTTCCTAGAAGTCCAACTTGTCGACAATCGCCGCGATGCCTGCCTTGGCGCACGCTTCGTCGGCATCCCCGCCGGGCGCTCCCGAGACACCCACCGCGCCAACCAGCGAACCGCCGGCTTCGACGATATTGCCGCCGCCGATGATGACTGCGCCAGGCAGGTTGCGCAGCCCGGCCTGCATCATCCCGGGCTGACTGATTGCCATGAGATCGGTCGTGTTCGTACGGAAGCTCGCAGCGGTCCAGGCTTTGCCCGAAGCTGTTGGCACCGTATGAGCTCCTGCGAACCGATCGCGCAGCACTACCTGTGTGATGCCTAGGCGATCAACTACAGCGACAGCGACTTGATATCCGCGTTTCCGGCATTCGGCGAGCGAGGCACGGGCAAGATCGAGCGCTAGTTCCGGGCTTAGCGACTTGTAGGTAACCAATGAATCTTGCGCGTGACCCAGATCCGGTGACAGCGAGCA
This sequence comes from Xanthobacteraceae bacterium, assembly GCA_019748335.1. GTDB lineage: Bacteria > Pseudomonadota > Alphaproteobacteria > Rhizobiales > Xanthobacteraceae > Bradyrhizobium. Next base: position 7,146 of record JAIEPP010000252.1, on the reverse strand, counting down.
GAGAGCCAGAGCTACCAGCAATGCGCGATATAGTTGGGGTGGTCGCATCCGGATTGATCCTTGTGTCGCTTCTGAAGCGAAGCATTCAAGAGACGCTATTTGTTGATTGGCGATTCCGGATCGAACAGGAACGCAACAAGATCCTTGATCTGCTTTTCGCTGAGGACCTTGTTCGCGCCGAACCGCGGCATGTTCGAACAGGCCAGGACGGCCTGTGAGTTATATATCTTGGTGAAGGCATTCTTCGCCTCGGCGGGATCGAATTTGCGATCCTTGCCGTATGCAGTCAGGCTGGGCCCAAGCGTGCCATAGCTGACTTCTGCCTTTTCCATCTGATGACAGGCGTAGCAATTGCCGCCATTTTCGGTCTTGTCGTCGTCGGAGAACTGTCCGCCGCGACCATTATTGGCAATCTTTCCGCCTTCCTTCCAGTCGCCGAGCAACTTGCCATCGGCGGGGTAAACCACCTTCGCCAATTCGCGCTTGACGATCTTGTCGGCTTCCGCGGCTGGCACTTCGTTACGGTACAGGTTGCATGTTGCGAGTGTCTCGTCCGGTTTGATGCGCTCCTGCCAATCCGGCGGGGCCTTCCCGAACGTGGCGTGGAGGTACTTGTCCACCAAGGAGGGATCAGCCGCTTTCGCTGCGGTCTGAGCGGCTGCCGCGTGCGGGAGACTAACGGCGAGGCCGGCGAAGAGGATCAGCGCGGAAAGTTTCATAGTGCTTTTCATGATGCGCCCCTCAGCGTTTGATCGACGGCACGACGAGCTCGCCGCCCATTGCCTGCTTTTGCAGAAAGACGGTAAGGGCAGTGATGCTGTCGGAGCCGAACTCCGGAATTGGCCAGCGTTGCTGGCGATAGCAGTCCCACAGCCGATGCTGCATGGTGCGCAGCGCACCTTGCGAGACCCGGTAGGTCGGCCACGTCCCCATCGTTTCCTGTGGTTGCTTGCCGGGCTTCGACAGGTTCGGAAGCCCCTGCAATCGAATCCGCTTGCCCTCATCGGCGTGGCATGTGGCGCACGAAAAATCCATCACGCCGCCGCGGCGATAGAACAGCGCCTCGCCGACGGCGGCCATTTCCTGTTCCTTGGGATGGGCGAGGGGGGCTTTGATTTTCATTCCACTGGACTTGTTGGCGATGAAGGCAACGAGGTCCTCAAGGTCGGACGGCTTGCCCGGACCTGAGAAACGCCGGGCAACAACGTCCTTGGTATCCAGGCCCTGGACGTTCTGCATGCACCACAGCAGTCGCTGTTCAAGGTCCATCACGCGATCGGAGTCCTTGAAGAACCGCGGCAATTGGGCGAACGCCCCTTCGAGCTTGCTCGCGCCAAGACCGAGATCACAGCCTTCGAGGGATACATTCTTGGTGCCGCGTTTCTCGCTCCAGAGAATCTCGCCGCGATCGACAGCGAGAAAACCGGGATTGGAGAGCGGATCGGAGATCATCGCCCGATAACGCTCGATTTCCTTTTCGCTGGCGTCTTGAGCGGATGCCGCGATGTTGAATGAAATGAGCCAGATAGCGGCTATGGCCGCGCCGACCGTGGTTAGTCGCATGCGTCTTGTCCTCCCTCAGCAAGACCGTCTGTTGCGGTCTTTTGTCGAGCCGGGTTCGATCCGGCATCTTTACATTCACAAAAAACAATATAATGATATTTGCAGATGATGATAGATGAAACTTGAAAACGTCAAGCGATTCTATCGGCAGGGATGCACAAGAAATTCCGCGGGAGGACGAGAATGAATGTGAAATCAGGTGTAGTGAGCCGTCGTGAAACGCTGGCCATGGCGGCGATTGCCGGGCTTGCAGCATTGATTGCCCCGAGAATATCGATCGCCGACGAACAAACCGTTGCTGCCGAAATCAAAAAACTCTACGGCGACAAGAAGTTCGATAGCGGAAAGATCAAGCTCGACGTCCCCGAAATTGCCGAAAACGGCCTTGTGGTGCCGGTCACCGTCGATGTCGAAAGTCCGATGACCGAACAGGATTACGTGAAGGCGGTTCACGTATTTGCAGACGGCAACCCGCTGCCCGGCATCGTCAGCTACCGGTTTACGCCGGCCTGCGGAAAAGCTTCGGCCTCGACGCGGATGCGTCTCGCGCAAACCCAGAACGTCATCTGCATTGCGGAGATGTCCAATGGCAATCTGCACATGACAAAGTCCGTCGTGAAAGTCACCATCGGTGGCTGCGGCGGCTGACCGGATCGATTTCGACAAGAGCAGACAGGCGAGGAAATCCCACATGGCTACCACACCAACTCCGCGCGTTCGCCTACCGGCTCAGGCAAAGGCTGGCGAACTGATTGAAATCAAGACGTTGATTTCGCACGAGATGGAATCCGGACAGCGCAAGGATGCTGCTGGAAAGATCGTTCCGCGCAAGATCATCAACAAGTTCTCCGCTGCATTCAACGGCAAGATGGTGTTCGAAGCCGACTGGAATCCGGCCATTTCCGCGAATCCGTATCAATCGTTTTTCTATAAGGCAGTCGAAACGGGCGAGTTCACGCTGACTTGGAAAGACGATGATGGTTCGGACTACGTCGCAAAGAACAAGCTGACGGTTGTCTAAGCCGCAAGGCGCGGGCCGTAGCGGTTCCGCGAAGCCTGAATTGTCCGAACGAGATTCCCTCTGTTGAGAAGGGGATCGAAAGGCATGTCGATGATCTCAAGGCGGGAATTTCTGCAGGCGACGGCGGCTGCGTCGGCGCTGACAGTCGGAAGCGGAATGGGCGGGCTCGGACGTGTTGCCGCCCAGCAGCGGCTTACCCAGGCCGACATCATGCGTTTCGATCCGCTTGGCACGGTTACCATCCTGCACGTGACGGACACGCACGCTCAGCTGATGCCGCTGCATTTCCGCGAGCCGTCAGTCAATCTCGGCGTCGGCGAGGCGAAAGGACTACCGCCTCATATCTCGGACGCTGAGTTCCGGAAATACTTCAATATCGCGGCGGGCTCCGCGGACGCATTCGCGCTGACGTCGGATGATTTCGTCTCCCTCGCCCGCAATTACGGACGCATGGGCGGCATGGATCGTATTGCCACGCTGATAGGAGCTGTGCGGGCGGAGCGCGGCAACGACAAGGTTTTGTTGCTGGACGGCGGTGACAGTTGGCAGGGAAGCTGGACGTCTCTGCAGACCAAGGCCCAGGACATGGTGGATATCATGTCCGCGCTGAAGGTCGATGCGATGGTCGGCCATTGGGAGTTCACCTACGGAGCGGATCGGGTCAAGGAAATCGCAGGAAAGGCGCCGTTTGCATTTCTTGCGCAAAACATCCGTGACAACGAGTGGCAGGAGCCAGTCTTTGAGGGACGGAAAATGTTCGAGCGGGGCGGCGCAAAAATCGCCGTGATCGGCCAGGCGTTGCCCCGCACGGCGGTTGCCAATCCGCGCTGGATGTTTCCGAAATGGGAATTTGGTATTCGCGAAGAAGAAATGCAGAAGCAAGTCGATGAATCCCGCGCGGTGGGCGCATCCATCGTCGTGCTGTTGTCGCATAACGGATTCGACGTCGACCGCAAGCTTGCGAGCCGCGTCAAGGGCATCGACGTCATCCTGACCGCGCATACCCATGATGCGATGCCGGGATTGATCCGTGTCGGCGATACCGCGCTGGTTGCCTCGGGCTCGCACGGCAAATTCGTGTCGCGCCTCGATATCGAGGTGAAGGACAAGAAGGTTGCTGGCATCCGTTTCAAGCTGATGCCGGTGTTCTCCGACGCGATCAAGCCGGATCCGGGAATGGCGGCGTTGGTCGAGAAGGTCAGGGCGCCTTATGCGAAAGATCTGGCCCGGATCATCGGCAGGACAGACTCGCTTCTTTATCGCCGCGGCAATTTCAACGGAACGTTCGACGATCTGATCTGCAACGCCATGCTGTCGGAACGGGACACCGAGATCGCGCTCTCACCAGGATTTCGCTGGGGTGGAACGCTGGTTCCAGGCGACGCCATTACCTGGGAGCACATTACCAACGCGACCGCTATCACATACCCGAACTGCTACCGCAACCAGATGACCGGCGCGCAGCTCAAAGAGGTTCTTGAGGATATCGCCGACAACATCTTTCACCCCGATCCTTATTTTCAGGGGGGCGGCGACATGGTCCGGACCGGCGGCATGGGATACGCGATAGATGTCTCAAAGCCGATGGGATCGCGAATATCGTCGCTGACGCATCTGAAGACGGGCAAACCGATCGATGCCGCCAAAACCTATGCGGTTTCTGGTTGGGCGAGCATCAACGAAAATACGCAAGGTCCGCCGATCTGGGATGTCGTTTCGGCTCACATCTCCAAACTCGGCGCCGTGACGGTTGAGCCAAACACCGTAGTACGGGTCAGCGGGGTCTGAACATGGCGATAACGGCAATGAAGCTCGGTCATCATATTCACGTATTGGGATAATTAGGAAGGTCGCCGCATGAGTGACAGGTCATCCGCGGACATTCTCGATCGTCGCCGCTTCCTTCGCGCTGCCGGACTGGCCGGAGCAGGTGCTGCGATAGCTGCGGCGCCTGCAATCGCTGGCGAGCCCGCCAAGCCGGATCCCTTGATTACCGAAGTGCAGGATTGGTCCCGCTATCTTGGCGATGGCGTTGACAAGCGACCCTATGGATCACCGTCCAAGTTCGAGAAGGGTGTCGTCCGTCGTGACGTTTCATGGCTTACGGCGTCTGCCGAGTCGTCCGTCAATTTCACACCACTCCACGAACTGGATGGGATCATCACGCCTTCCGGGCTCTGTTTTGAGCGCCACCACAGCGGTATCGCGGAGATCAATCCGGCCAACCATCGTTTGATGATCAACGGCCTGGTCGACAAGCCATTGGTGTTCACGATGGAAGACATCAAGCGCATGCCGCGCGTGAACAGGATCTACTTCCTCGAATGCGCGGCAAATTCCGGCATGGAGTGGCGCGGTGCCCAGCTCAATGGTTGCCAGTTCACCCACGGCATGATTCACAATGTCATGTATACCGGGGTGCCGCTCAAGGTCTTGCTGGAGGAAGCGGGCCTCAAGTCGAACGCGGAATGGTTGATGCTTGAGGGCGCGGACGCCGCGGGCATGAACCGATCGTTGCCAATCGAGAAGGCTCTCAACGACGTCATGATTGCCTTCGCGATGAACGGCGAGGCACTACGCCCCGAGCAGGGCTATCCGCTGCGCGCAGTGATTCCAGGTTGGGAAGGGAATCTCTGGGTGAAATGGCTACGACGCATCGAGGTCGGCGATCAGCCGTGGCAGACCCGCGAGGAGACGTCAAAATATACCGATCTCCTGGCAGACGGCCGTTCGCGAAAACATACCTTCATTATGGATGCAAAATCGGTGGTGACTAACCCGTCGCCACAGGCTCCGCTTAAGCAGAAGGGCCGTAACGTGCTTACCGGTATTGCCTGGTCGGGTCGCGGCATGGTCAAGCGGGTCGACGTATCGATGGACGGCGGTCGCAACTGGCAGACCGCCCGCATCGACGGACCGGTCTTGGACAAATCGATAGTGCGATTTTACGTCGATTTCGACTGGAACGGCCAGGAACTGATGATCCAGTCAAGGGCGATGGATTCGACGGGTTATGTGCAGCCGTCAAAGGAAGAGTTGCGCAAGGTCAGGGGCGTCAACTCGATCTATCACAACAACGGGATTCAGACCTGGCTGGTGCACGCAGGCGGGGAGACTGAAAATGTCGAGATTGGCTAATCTGTTCGTCGTCGCCGTGGTCGGTGGGTTGATCTGCAGCATCGTCCCGTCGACCGCTCCAGCCCAGAAGATGGCTGCCAGCGAAGCGACGAAGGCTGCTGCCAAGATTGGAGTTGGACGCCCCGCGCTACCCGAAGAGATCAAGGCATGGGATACCGATGTTCGTCCGGACGGCACCGGCCTCCCGGTCGGCAAAGGCACGGCAAAGCAGGGCGATGAGATTTTTCAGGCGCAGTGTGCGTCATGCCACGGCGAGTTCGGGCAAGGCGAAGGGCGCTGGCCTGTTCTCGCCGGAGGAGCCGGTACACTCAAGGCTGACCGGCCGGACAAGACGGTCGGATCGTTCTGGCCGGATCTGTCGACCGTGTTTGATTATATCAAGCGCGCAATGCCCTACGGCAATGCGAGGTCGCTTTCGAACGATGAGATATACGCGCTTACGGCCTACCTTTTGACGATGAACGACATCATCAAGGATGAGAACTTCGAACTCAACGAAAGGAATTTCGCCTCCATCAAGATGCCGAATGCGACAGCGTTTTACGATGACGACCGTGAAGCCACGGAAAAGCAATTCTGGAACAAAGAGCCATGCATGAAGAATTGTCGCTCAACGCAGCCCAAGGTGGTCGGCAGAGCAATCTCGGTAGATGTAACTCCTGACAACAAGGCCGGGCCGAAGGTCGACTGAGGCGTCGAGCGCATCACCACGATCGTCCCATGCTATTTTCAACTAGGGACAGCTTGTGGCGGCGCAAAGCTGCCGTTAAGGCTTGCAGTTGGACCAAACTCTCGCACGCTGGTTGGACCTAGCTCAAAATTCCCGATGATAGCCTTGAGAGAATTTAGGTTTTTCAATGTGTTAGAGGACTGCGTGGTGTTAGAAGACGGCGTGTGCATCACCTGTGCACTGTGGTTGATCGCCGCTTTGCCCGATGTCATCGTGCAGGGACGGACGCGTTTTTGATTTTTAGTGCTCAACGACCGATCCATCAGTCAGATCCAATTTCATCAAGTCGCTCGCGTTCTATTGAGTCGTTTCCTGAACTACGCCAACGTTGCCGGTACCTATGTTTTTCCCGCGCCAGCTTTGATCAATGCCGTTCTCACTGCCAAAGCTGATTTTAATTTCGCTTGAACGTGCATCGTTCTTGGCGTTTTCATTGCGAGGTGAATGGAGAAATGGGTGATTCCGGCCAGTTTCCGGAATGCAAGGAGTGAAGTTCGTCGTACGCGTGCAGTCGGTTTTGGTGTGCACTATCCATGCGGTGAGAATGCAGTAGTAACGATTTAGCTGCCAATTGGAGCGGATGTGATCCTAGAAAGACCAACATGCGAATGGGAGGACAAGATAAAAGCACCGGCGCCCAGGACCTTCCGTCGAAAGGGTACCTCACTGAAAGCCAGGCGGCTTTAATGGCTGT
>JAIEPP010000173.1 GCA_019748335.1 Xanthobacteraceae bacterium | reverse complement strand
GAACGTTACGATCGCGGGGCCCGTGCGCAGTACGTCCGTCAGGGAAATCAGTCGTCCTGCCGGGCCGGGCAAAGCGAAATCCGACGCCTCGTCGCCCACAGCGAGAGCATCACCCAGCGGAAAGCTGGCACGCAACTCCTCGACCTTGGAACTGTAAAGCGCCGCGCGGCCGGCCGGCGCAGTGCGTTCGAACTCAGCGCGATAATTGGAAAGCTCTTGCTCAAGCCCCATCGATGTTTCCTATGTGGCGTTTGAGAGCTACGACGGATGTCGTGTGTATTTCTTCCGGTGGCAGGTTACTTGATCTGCCATTGTATTCTAGATCGTGCGTTATATAATGCAAGCGCGCGTGCCGCATGGCTGGATCGTCGCCCGGTCAAGGCGGCGGATGCGAGGCTTGAGTTGTTAGGCTTGGGGAATCGATGACGCGATCACTCTAAAGACCGCTATCCATTGGTTCGGGTCGTGAGGATATGAGGCGACTTGGGTCCGCGATTTCGCCGTCGAGCTCCTCATAGGCCACTGTTGCCAAGATTGGCGCGGCATGATCCCGAGTATGGATATTCCTCCGGCTGCCGGTGCGGACGTATATCCTCGTCGGCAGCGGTCTCGGTGGCCTTGCGCCCAACTTCGCCAGCGGGGCGTTCCCAGACATGATCGGTCTACCGAGTGGTGGCGTACTTATGGCGCTTAAGCTCGGGCACTGATTGTGCTCTGCAAACAGAAGTGTGAATAGGCGTGCCCTCGTGACCCCCTCGGCATCAATCGAATCGGATGCTTGCGACGCCGATCGGCGTCGGGACCCCGCGCCGAAACACATATATCATCGCCCTCATGCCCAGCGGACTGCTGATGCGGCAGCAGTTCGTCAGTCCGCACAAATTCCATCCCGATTTACACGCGTGGTACCAAATGCTGCTCGGTGGTGCACGGTGCACGTCACCTGACGAGCTAATCTGGAGCAAGCCATTTTCGTTCCAGTTTGAAAACGGGCATGCCTTGTGAGCGCGCGGAATTTCGTCGTGAGACTGCCGGTCTCTCGTGACCCGCGCACGCCGATCGCTAGGCATACGGCGTGTGGTCTGAAGCAGGCGCTCCTAGTCCACGATGGAGAATCTCGGCGAGGACAACATCTTTGCATTCGCAGCAACGCGGACTGCGATGGACCCGGAGCGTCCACGGATCGTTAGTATTTGCTCCGGCAGCAAGTCAGCCGGTAGACCCGCTGTCTTACGAACTTCGTCTGATAGAATGACTTCACATTCGAGGCCCTTCGTCATGTCCTGCAAGCGCGCCGCGACGTTGACCGCGTCTCCAAGTGCGGTGAACACCAGGTGGTCGCGATAACCGATGTCGCCCATGATCACTTCGCCACCATGGATACCGATCCCGAAACGGATCGGCTCAAGCAAGTCGTGGTTTAGAAACTGATTTAACTCATCGATATTCGCATCAATCTGTGTTGCTGCCTTAAGAGCTTGGCGACAGGCGGTTTGCCGGTTGGAGTTGAGCCCGAATAGGGCCAGTTCCCCGTCTCCGAGAAACTGGTTGGGTTCACCGCCGCATTCGATCACTGCCTGCGAGACTGCGCTCAGGAATCGGTTGACAATGAATACGGTATCGAACGGCAATCGTTTCTCCGCGAGTTTGGTTGACCCGCGCATGTCCACGAACATGCTGACAAGATAGCGTTCCTGACCAATGCGGACTGGACCTGTCTTCCGCAGAGAAGGCGTCGTGACATGGGGCATAAATATCTGGAAGAAGGACAGATCAGTATTCGGCCGCAACTGGCAGGCGAGGCGAATTGCTGGATCGGCACCGGCGCCGACACGGTTGAGCACGAAGGCTTCTCGCTTTGATGGCTCCGGCAATGAACTGCAATCGCCTATCACGCGAATTCGACAGGTTGAGCACCGAGCGCGCCCGCCACAAACGCCGGCGTGCGGCACGTTGTTGCGCAAGCTGGCTTCGAGCACGCTCAGGCCTCTCGGCACACAAATCGTCCGACCGTTGCCGTACGACAGGTTGATCATCCCGCCGCGGCGTTCAGTCCAGGTGCGCGCGCCGCGCGCGGTCAAAACAAATCCTATCAGGCCGACATAGCCAATCAGAAAGTAATCAACGATGTTGTCGATGACGTTCTGCTCCACAGCGGTTCCGACCTGACGTTGAGAAAGATTGTCCGCCTTCCATTGCGCGATACCGCTGTCATGCGCGACCTGTCGTCCGCCTTGATAGAGGCCCAATATTGCAAGCGTTGGAATGAGTACCGCCGTGCCAAGCAGAAACGGAGCCGCGCTCTTGTAGAACGCTTTCAGTCGAAGCCAGAAGTAAAGTCCAATGCAGCCATGAATCCAGGAAATGATCAAGACCGTGAACATCAGCCACATTTTGTATGGTCGCATGATCCAGTACGCGTAAAATACCTGCGGATAGAGCTTTTGATGTTGGAACAGCGCGTCGCCAAGCCGCACACCGGCAAGATGGGTGATGATGAGGGCGGGGATGCTTAGGCCAAGTATAAGCTGTATCGGCTCGATCGCTTTCCAGTGAAATTGACGGCGCTGGTAAAACGCCCAGATCCCGAGGCCGGCATGGGTGGTTGCCGCAGCATAAAACACAATCTCGATGGGCAAGGTTTTCCAGAAGGCGGTGTGATATTTGACGCCAGTCGCAAGGGCATCCAGCGAAATATTGCCGAGCGCATGGTTGACGAAGTGGCTCAGCAAATATGCAAATAGAACCAGCCCACAAGCCAGACGCACCTGCCGGACGTCAACGCTACGGGTATAATTGACAAGCAACGCGCTAGTAATTTCAGACATGTGCACAATTCCGGCCAACAGCCTTGGCAGCGTTCAGCTCAAGTCTCTTGAGGTTCCGAGGCGGAGAATGAAAGGCTTAAAATCCCGACCGGTCGTCCCACATTACACGGGGATTTGACGTCAGCGACATCACGACTTCGCCCCGCTTCCGTGCCGAATACACGGTGATGACTTAGCACCTCGAAGTCTGAGCGCGGAGGCTTGGCCGTTCTTCTCTGAAATGTCCGTCTCCTCTTGCTGTCGGTCGAATCACACGGCTCCTCGCACTGAAGCAGCGCTTTCGCTCTGCGTGACCTGATTGCGGTGTCGCTCGCCTCGGCCTCCGTGGCGGGCGCGTCAATTATCGCAGGCAAGACGCCTTCTGATCTCATCGATCCGCTTCTCCACCGCGTCAAATCTGGCATGAAGGCTTTTGTCGTGAAGGTGAAATATATACCCAACCACTATAAACCCGAAAAACCAGTGGTGATGCTCTAAGTACCCAAGAACCTGCTCAGTCGTACTCCCAATGACGGTAACGAGACCCAACAAGAAATTCATTTGAACCAGCTCCCGATGAGAGTGGAACTTGAACCGCTGCACATGAGCGCCTCTGATGAAAGGACTATCTTTCGAGCGCTGATATTCCCGAACAGGCCTAAATCTCCCCAACCAACGACAATTCCAGTCGTCCAGCGTGAACCGAGGGACAAAATGATCCAGACGCGAAGACATTGCATAATAGCGAAACAGCCCAGCCAAATCGGGTCCACCGGCTGTCTTTGCCCGCATATCCGTAGGGAGCTCAACCATCCAAAATGCGTGGCGACTAGTAGTTGCCGCCGTCAACGACAACAACAGATTTGTTCCGATAAAAGCTATCCCAGTTGGCCGCGACGACCGCACGATTCGAAAGTCGTAAGTGTCGGTCGCCCGGCGGCCCTAGCTAAGGACCCGCACCCCAACTTCCTCGGCCTCACGTCGCCCGCGTTGCAGGAGATACCGGCGGAAAGGCCCAGTGTAGGTCGACCGAGCAAGTTGCCGATTCGAACGACGTCGCCGGCATTGCGGCCCGTCAATGCAACAGTCTGTATCCCGGTGACCCGAAATGTCCGTCAGGTCCCCCAGATAATCATGCCCGCCTTGGCTATTTCTGTTGCTTAAGGTAGGCGATGATATCTGCGCGGTCCTGCGGGCGTTCCACATTGTAGAACATCTGGGTACCAGGAACGAGCGCGCCGGGATTGGTCAGCCAACGATCCAACGTCGGCTCATCCCAGGTCAGGCCTGAAGTTTTGAGGGCTTTAGAATAGCCATAGTCCGCAATGATTCCTGCATGACGTCCAACCACACCGCGATGTTTCGGCCCCACGTCGTTTTTATCGATGGAGTGACAATCCGTACATCCTTGATAGAGTGTCTGCCCGCGGGCGGGATCGCCATTCGATGCAGTTGTCGTGGCCAGGCTGGATTGCGCAAAGGCTATCTGGCACGTCACGGAAGCCGCGAGAAGTAGCAGACCCGCTGCGGCGACCAATGGTCGTATGACTTTCGTGACATTATTTCGTTGCATCAGGTATCTCTCGTTTGATTGCACGATGGGTGTTAGCGGCTTCCCTGGAGTCGCGACGTTTGCGCCTCCGGCACCAGGCGCCTCTTAATGAGACTGGCCATGGTCCGCATTTATTCCCGCCAAACCGCTCTTTCGTGGCGGATATTGGATCCAATTAGCATTGCTCCATAGCCGGGAGGCGCGCTGGGCCGCGAACGTGCCGCGGCCATGTGAGGAGTTGCGACTTCATTGAGCGTAAACCCAATTCGGGGCAGAGCTTCGCAACGCTGCTCCAGAAGACCAGCCGGGGTGACCTGATGCGGCAACGACCCGCTACCGATATGCAGTAGCGTTCGCTATCCGCGCGAACCCGCCTTTGGGACCAAGCGTTGGAAATCGGCGCCAATCGGAGAGGTTAGTACCGGCGCCGTGTCCAGACTGAGTAGGCGTTGACGGTAACGCGTCAAATACGTGCGGCGCTCGTCTTCGGCGATCCGGTTGGGGCCGTAGACGACGAAAGGTTCGATAACCGTGAAACCGGTAAACGCGAATACGCCGCGGTGAATGGGGAACAGTATTTGATCAATCGACACGTAGACGCCAACGTCAGAGTAGACCTCCGCCGGGCCTCCGACCGTGAGCGAACACATGGCGCGCTTGCCAACGAAGCGACCGGAATCGAAGAAGCGCCCGCCGCCATAGGCTCGGCCCACCGCAAACACGCGATCGACCCACCCCTTGAGGATGGCCGGCAGGCTCAGCCACCAAATCGGAAACTGGAAGATCATCACATCGCACCAGTCGACCTTGTCCATCTCCGCCTGCAGTTCAGGCACAAACCCGCCGCTTGCACTCGCGAGGGCTTCTTCGTCCTGCTGCCGCAGCCGCCCGGAATCGGCTACCGTCGTGAAGTTGCGCCGATCAGAAACCGGGTCGAAGCCCATTGCATAGAGGTCGGAAACGACCACTTCATGACCGGCGGCGGCCAGGACCTCCATCGCTTGACGCGTCATCGCACTGTTGAAGCTCGTAGGTTCGTGGTGGGCATGGACGATCAGGATGCGCATCATTTTCTCGCAGGAGTTGGGGGCGAAGGCTATGCAACGCCTTTGAGTGCGTGACGGGGTGCCGTATGGAATGGGCGGAAGCGCGCTATTCGCGCGTTCAATCGCTCAACCATGAATCGCCATTCGTCCGAAGACGCTGATGGCGAGTAAACTAGCGGTGCAAATAAACGCGATCACCGTGCCCACCGCACCGATGATACGAGGCGCGCTGGGACCGCTGGTAAGGCTCAACCCTATCGGGTGCGCGAGCCTGAACAAGACGAAAGACGCGGCGATTACGGGTATCGCCAAGCCCCATTCTCCGGTCATCTCGGTCAAGCCAAGCAGAACCAGGAACATCGCAGCGTTCTCGGCCAGGTTCCCGTGCATGCGAATTCGGCGCAGAAGGCCCTCATCGCCGCCGTCCCCAAGTCCAGTAGAGGATTTAGTCCGGCTAAGTGAGACGTTCAACATCAGCGAGGTCTGAAGTAAAGCGAGTACAACGGCTGTAGCGGCAGTAATTGATGGGAAGTGGAGCGGGTTCATCTGGCATCCTCTTTAGCGGTTGTCTTCGGTACACGCGTGTCGACGGCCCAGTGGTTTAAGAAGGCCTAGGGCGGTTGAAAGAAAGGTTTCAACTGCACACTCTTCGTCGCCGGGGCGCTGGCCTTCCGAAAATGATTTCATTAGAAGTCAGATGAGGTACAACCAAAATTGGTACTACAGACAAATTCGTATGATACAGACCAAGAGGTAAGTATGGCCGATCCCGCCAAACGTCTTCCGCTTCTTCCAGCTGAACGCGCGCTCAAAGTCATTTCCGGGCGCTGGAAGGCGATCATCCTCTATCACCTGTGGGACGGCTCCAAACGACTGTCCGAGCTTGGGCGGCTGCTGCCCGGGGTTTCCCAGAAAGTCATGATCCAGCAGCTTCGCGAGATGGAGGAGCATGGCCTAGTCAACCGCGAGGTGTTCCGCCAGGTCCCTCCGCGGGTGGAATACTCCGCGACCGAACTTGGGCTCAGCCTTGAACCGGTGTTACTGGCGCTCTGCGATTGGGGAAGGCACCACGCTGAGGAGCTGGACGAACTCGATCGCGTTACCGATTGCCGTACGTCGAGACGCCCGTCGTTGTTGAAGCACAGCTCGTTAAGCAGCGGGGAATCCCTGCACCGGAGATCATGAACCGTGAGCGCCTGGGTGCTCGGTGGTTCAATGGTTCAAGGCGGGGTTTGGCCTGCTCGTTCAAACGACGGGGAGGGGCCTCCTCCATTGCGAGCCATATCCGGCGCTTGACCGTCCTATTGAAGCCGTGACCGATCAGAATACGGCCAAGCTCCTTCGGCTCGCGCTTAGGAACACCGCGGCGGGAGGGAAGCAGGCCCTTAGGAAATTTGCGCTCGGTAAGCGGATATCCAGGCTTTCCGAAGGATGATCTCGGAAAGTCACCTAACCTCATCATTATCGCTCAGCTTGAGCGCCCGACCACCAAACCCAGCATCCTTCACGGGGAACGGCTCCGTGGCGTCCGCTTGGCGACCAGCATACTTACGGCCGGCCTTTTGGATGGGCCCGGCGCTGCCCTGTGCGGCCATCTTCGGAAAAGAAGGCAAGCGCTCCGATCGCGAAGCCGTTTTGCGAGAATTGCTCCCCTGAATGCTCGATGCCTGCCATGTCCGAAAAGCTCGGGAGCTGCGCTTGCTTATCGTCTTGTGACTTAGGCCGCCGAGCAACCCGGCCTTCGTCCTCATCCTCGCCGGAATCGCGTAGCCGGGGTTGAGGCGCATTATTGTGGCTCCAACTTTTCCACGCCGCGCCTGTAACTTTTCGATGCCGTGATGCGTAGTCGTATTTGAGAAGAGGACACGGCTCGGAGTCTGGTAATCGAGCCCGATCGATTACTTGTGATGCATCCCGCCCATAAGTCGTTACCGGTCGCGCTTCGCTTCTCTTCGCGTTGTCAAAGATGAGAGCAGGAACATGGCGGTCGACCAAAGCAACGATGATGCTCCTCGACATATCCTTCAGCTCTTGAAAGACGCAGCTATTCATCATTCCAATGGAGATCTTGAGAAAGCAGAAGAGGGCTACCTGCGGGTCTTGGGCCATGACTACCGCACGGCTGACATTCTTCCGGTGCTTGCGAGGATCGTTTCAAAAAGGGGTGCCCCAGAAAGGGCACTCCGCCATTGGAACAGCCTGCTCGAACTTAATCCACTAGATCTGGATGCCCTGATCGAAAAGGGTGTGTTGCTTCACCGCCTCGGAAGAGCGGGTGAAGCAGTCGAGTGTTTTGTAATCGCCCGGTCGATCGCGCCGGGAAACGAGCTGGTTCTATCGAACCTCGCAGTGGCGCTCGCGGATTCGGGGCAACGCGATGAAGCATTCGTCGAATTTCGTCGTATCTCGGAGCTGCAACCGGGCAACATCCATGTCCGGCACCAAATGCGGCGTCTGGCGTCGAGGATTGTGCCGTTCTGGCATATCCCGATGTTGAATGACGTGCGGAGAAACGATGCCTTTGAACTGGCGATATGCAAGGCTGTCGAAAAAGAGGGGCGGGATGCCCGCATTCTCGATATAGGCACCGGCAGCGGTCTGTTGTCGATGATGGCGGCGCGAGCTGGAGCAACGAATATCGTTACTTGCGAAAGTATCCCCGTCATAGCTGAAACTGCGGTGCGCATTGTCACGTTGAATGGCTATGAAAAGCAGATCCGCATCGTCAATAAGAGTTCGAATCAACTTGTCGTCGGCGAGGATCTCGAAGGGCGTGCGGACATTCTCATTTCGGAAATATTATCGAGCGACCTTCTAGCCGAGGATGTGCTGAGCGTTTTCGAAGATGCGCATGCGAGGCTTCTGCGTCAGGGAGCGACTATCATTCCGCGCGCAGCGACCGCTGTGGGCTGCCTGGTGGAGAGCGATATTCTTGCGAATTACGCATTTGTCGGAGATGTAGCAGGATTTGACGTCTCGCCGTTTAACACGTTGTCGGCACAACGTCTTCCTGTGCATGGGACGATGACATCGTGGCGCCGGCTTTCGCGGGATACCGAGCTTCTCAGGATCGACTTGACGGCGAAGGAACATGAGACCGAAATACGCAAGCTTTCGATCTCCGTGCTGGAGGACGGTGTCGCAATCGGCATCGTGCAGTGGATAAATGTTGACCTTGCGGAGGGTATCGCGTTTTCCAATCATCCCGACGACTATTCCGACGGCGGCTGGCTCCAGGTCCTGCACACGTTTCCGCAACCGATCTCCGTTACCGCAGGTGAACAACTGGACGTGATGGTGGGTAACGATCGCACCAGCCTTATCGTGATGCCTGCGCCAAGATCTCCCAATGGCCGCGGGAGCAAAATGGCTTTCGGTGGGCGCGGCCGTCGAGGCGCCTGACGCGAATCGGAAGCTGAACCGGAGCGCCACGAAGATCCGCTCCTGCCTGTGATGGACAAAGACGCTGCGCCGCCTTCACTCGCCAAAATCCGACAGGGCTGCATGGACGATCGGTTTGCTCCATTGGCGGAGGAAATGTACCGCAAGCAATCGCCATCGGCCTGGATAGCCGCGGATCGTCCTACGCAGCCCGTCTATGACCCGTGCACCAAGCTCCGGATCCGCTGCGTGAAGGTGGCGTTCTATTCCCGCAGCCAAAATAGTTGGCCAGGCGGCTCTCTGGGCAGCAAAGAATGTGCCCGGCACGTTCGACGGCGCAATGGGTCGGCACGTCTCTAGCGTTGTGTGAATGGGGAAGGCGTCACGCCGCCGAGCTCGACGAACTGGACGCCGATAAGGTATG
This sequence comes from Xanthobacteraceae bacterium, assembly GCA_019748335.1. Taxonomy (GTDB): domain Bacteria; phylum Pseudomonadota; class Alphaproteobacteria; order Rhizobiales; family Xanthobacteraceae; genus Bradyrhizobium. Next base: position 12,230 of record JAIEPP010000173.1, on the reverse strand, counting down.
CGCCCCCGCCCCGCCGTCCGAGGGTAAGCAAGAAGAGGAGGACATGCCGGCGGAGTCGATCTCGCATCGGACCCATCGGCATCGGTCCTTGCCGCCGATTGACCGGACGCCGTAGGAGGCGCGCTGCGGACTGGCCGGCGACGGCGTCCGGTTTCCCTGGAAACTGGGGCGGCGCTTTAGCCGGATGACTTTGCCGTCATTTACCCGGGTACGCCGACTAAGATATGCTCCATGGAAGCTCGCGCAAGCCTCAAGTCGGTCATTCGCTCCCGACTTCACCTCTAAGGACATCGCCAAACAACTTCCAGCTCTCGCCTTCAAAGCGCATGAGCTGCAATTGCTCGATCGGTCGGAAATCAGTTGGACTGGTGTCGATCTTGATTCCGGGTAGTACCATTTTCGGAGCGAAGTTCTTCAAGTTTGCGGCCTGGTACATGACATTTTCGCGCGAGAGATCGTCACCGCATTGCTTCAGCACTTGGGCCAATGTCTGCGCGGCCGCGTAACCATAGACAAGGTTGCTGTTGGTCTTATCGCCTTCGGGGAAGTACCTGTCCATGAAGGCCCGCCACTCCTCGGTTTCGGGATCGTCCTTCCAGGTCGCGTCCGTCGGATCTTTCAAATAGGCAGTGGATATGATGCCCTGGGAGTGTTGAAAACCGGCGGCTTTCATCACCGTGGAAACGGACGTCGCAGTGCTGGAAAGGAAGATAGTGGGATTCCAGCCTAGTTCCCCGACCTTCTTGATCGCCTGTGCCGACGCCTTAGGTGCCGTCCAGAAGAACAAGACATCAGCACCGGAGGCGCGCAGCGCCACGATTTGCGAGTCGAGCGTCGGGTCCGTCAACTCGTAGGATTTATCAGCCACGATCATGCTGCTGGCTCTGTCTCCCAAGCCGTCGCGGAATCCCTTGAAGGCGTCCTTGCCGGCATCGTCGTTTTGCCAGAGCATCGCGATCTTGGCGCTTGGGTTATGCTGGAGGATGTATTTCGCGTAGATGCGCCCCTCGCTCTGGTAGTTCGGCTGCCATCCCATCGTCCACGGGAAATTCTTCGGGTCTCCCCAGCGCGTTGCGCCTGACGCGACGAACAACTGCGGCACCTTCTTGCCGTTCAAGTATTTCTGTATCGCGACATTCGGGGCGGTGCCGAGTGGCTGGAACACCAAGAGTACTTCGTCGCTCTCCACCAGCTTGCGGGCCTGTTCGACCGTCTTCGGCGGGGAATAGGCGTCGTCATAGGAAATGAAGCTGATTTTGCGTCCGTTGATGCCTCCATGGTCGTTGATCATTTTGAAATAGGCGGCTTCGGCCTTGCCGATCACACCATAGGCAGATCCGGGCCCGCTATAGGGCATGATGTTGCCTATCTTGATCTCGACGTCGGAGACGCCTGGATCATTATTCTTCTGGGCCAGCGCCGGCAATAACGTGGCGATGATTGTTGCGGTCACCGCGACCGACAAACGAAGGACAAGACTGCTTTGCATCTTGAGCTACTCCCCTGTTGCTGGCCGAAAAGAGAGCCAGTTTTTCTTGCGTTGAACGATTGGGGCAAGCGCCGCGCCGTCGAGTTCGACGATTAGGTGCCTGCCAGGATTGCCCTTCGTCTCGCTTCACAAACGAAGAACGAGACGGAGGTGCTTTGGTGACGGTCGTGGTTTAGCGGGCCCCTTCACCTGCCTAGGAATTTGGGCGGTCGTTTCTCGGCAAAGGCTGCGAGCCCCTCATTGACGTCGTAGCTATGGGAGTGAAGAGCTCCGGCGACCAGCTCCGCACGCAGCGCCACTTCCTTGGGCTGATCGAGCCCGTCATCGACCAACTCCTTCATCCGACGCAGGCCAAGCGGGCTTTTGTTCGAGAGTTTGCCGATCAGGTTGTCGACGGCTGCTTCCAGCTTTCCTTCCGGCGCAACTTCGGTCACCAGGCCTGTCGCCACCAGATCCGCTGCCGGCAAAAGCTCGCCGGTAAAAAACAGATACTTTGCCCGTGTGGGCCCGATCTTGCGCGGCAGACGGGCAGAAGCGCCGCCTCCTGGCAGCAGGCCGAAATTTGCATGTCCATCGCCGAGCCTGGCCTTAGCGTTTGCAATCACCAAGTCACAGCACAGCAATAATTCCATGCCGCCGCCGGTAGCGAGGCCATTAACCGCTCCAATGACGGGCTTTCCGAAGCGCTCGATTCTGTTGAGAAGGTGCAACACCCTTTGCAGGAACGCAGCGGTGCTGGCTGGACGCTCTTCCTCCGGCAGTTCCCCGAGAAACTTGAGGTCAGCCCCCGAACAAAATGCGCGCCCCGTCCCCGTGATCGTCACCGCGATGACGTCAGCATCGCGGTCGGCAGAATCCAACGCAGCATTGAATTCATCGACCAATCGCGGAGATATGGCGTTGAGCGCGTCCGGCCGGTTGAGACGAATCCATCCTCCACGCCCCCGTTTTTCATAAACGATATCAGAGAACTGCATTTCCTGCTCCTGATCGGAAAGACATTCATTTGACTTTACAGTCAGAATTTTGTACACGATATTCCAATCGATGTCGAGGGGAGGGGCTCGGCCGGAGAGGGGCGGGACATTCCCGACAGGCAGCACATGGCAGCTCGTACAAACGGCGATGCCTGGGGCGCCCTGTCCGTTCGGGACATCGTTGAAAGAAAGGGAGAGCGAGTTGGATTCGATCCTGGACCTTAAGGGACGCATTGGGTTGGTTACGGGCGCCGGACAGGGCGTCGGACGTCAGGTCGCGCTGCACCTGGCTGCGAACAATGCTGGTGGCGTCGTGGTCAACGACTTCTATGCCGAACGTGCCGAAGCAGTCGCAGAGGAGGTCCGAAGATTGGGCGCTGAGGCTTTGGCCGTCGTATCGGATGTGACCAATTATGAGTCCGTGCAGGAGATGGTGCGGCAGGCCGAAAGCAAGTTCGGCCGGGTCGATATCCTGGTGAACAATGCTGGCAATGCGGGGCCGACGCAGGGACTCTCGGGTATCAAGCCATTCTGGGAAACGGGCCCGGACGATTGGGCGCACTGGCTTGGCACCAATCTTTACGGTGTCTTGAATGGCACGCGTGCCGTCGTTGGCGGAATGATGCAGCGCCGATACGGTCGGATAGTAACAGTGATTTCCGACGCGGGGCGCGTCGGCGAACCTCATTTGGCCGTCTATTCGGGTGCGAAGGCTGGCGCCGCCGGCTTCATGAGAGGGCTTGCGAAAGCGGTCGGCCGCTCCGGCGTTACCGCCAATTGCGTGGCTTTGGCAGGTATCAACACGCCAGGCGTTGCCGGAATGATTCCGAACGATGAGGCGCTGAAAAAAATGCTTCGCTCATACGTGATGGGTCGGTTGGGCGAACCGGACGATGCGGCGAACATGATCCTGTTTCTTGCATCCGACGCGGCGAGCTGGATCACGGGTCAAACCTACCCGGTCAATGGCGGCTATTCGGTCTCGGTTTGAGAGCTCCGAACGCAGGAAACTGGTCATTCCACTCATTAAGCATCGTTGCAGAAGTCCACAGGGAAGGAAGCTTCGTATGGATATCCAGAAATGGACGGTAGGCGACATCACGGTTACGGCGGTCTTTGAGAAGTTGGTCGAGCCCGAGGTGCTGGAGGATGTGGTTCCCGACCTAAAGCAAGCAGCGCTGGCAGAAATTGGCTGGTTGAAGCCGCGCTACCTTACGGAGGACGGCCGCGCCTTCGGTTACGTCCAAGCGTTCGTGGTGGAAGCGGCTGGAAAGACCATCCTCGTCGACACTTGCGTCGGGAACGACAAGAATCTGGATGTTCTCCTGCCGTTGTGGAGCCGGTTGCAGAACGATTTTATGGGTACGCTCAAGAAGATGGGGTTCGCGCCCGAAAACTTTGACGTAGTCGTGTGCACGCATCTCCACCCCGACCACATCGGTTGGAATACGACCAAAGTCGGCGACCGGTGGGTTCCGACGTTCCCGAAGGCCCGCTATCTCTTCGGCCGCAAGGAATACGAGGCGGCCGTCGCCTTGTTCGCGCCGGCGGACGCGCCGGAACCGGTTCCGTTGTTCACGGAATCGCTCAAGCCGGTTGTCGATGCCGGACTTGTTGACTTTGTGGAGACGGATCATGTCCTCTGCGATGGTGTTCGACTCGCCCCGTCTCCGGGCCACACAGTCGGACATGTCTGCGTGATGCTAGAATCCCTAGGGTATGCGGCGATGATTACCGGGGATTGGCTGCACCATCCAGCGCAGGTTGCTCGGCCGCATTGGGGTTGCCAGTACGACGCGGATCAAGCTCAGTCGCACTCGACCCGAAAGCAGATGCTGGAGCTGCTGGTGGACAAGCCCACGCTGATGATCGGCACCCACTTTCCGACGCCGAGCGGCGGGCGGGTCGTGCGCGACGGTGACACGTATCGCTTTGAAAGCTGACGTTATTTCCCACTCGGAGCGAACATGCTCCGACGGCTTCAGAAGCGTGTTCGAATCCGCACAGCAGTCGGCGGGTTCGGTCCTTGCGACCGACGAACGACTGCCCCTCCTCGGGGGTCCTCCCGATACTTGCCAGGGTTTCGAAAGAGACCCTGGCTTTTTTTGTCGGGTATCAATCGTAGGAAGGGACGTTCCTTGCGAGGCCACCGAATAGGTCAAGAATTCGGTTTCGCCATGCGAAGACCGGGTCGTCCCGCTCCAGGATCTGAAAAGGGCTGACGCAGCGAGCCCACTGGAACGGGCCGAAAACGGCATAATCCGCGTAACGGGGAGAATCGCCACCCAGGAATTGTTGCGATTTTAGAGTCTGCCGCAGGGGCTGCATGCTCGCGCGAATGGCCGCCACACGATCGTCCCGGCTGGCGACAAGGGCTTCCAGAGTCATGCCGATCCGCTGCTCCCGGCTACTCCTGAAATAAGTAAGATCCTGCGGTGCCAGATGATCGTGAATGTCCATTGCAATGAGGCCGAAAATGCTTGGAACCAGCACCATGTCCGCCCAATGGTTGAGGAAGCGAGCGAGGGCTTGGCCAACTTCGCCGCCAAAGAGCGAGGGAGCATCGGGGAAAGTGTCTTCAAGATATTCAGCGATCGACCAACTGTCGGAAATCCATCGATCGCGGTTCACGATGACCGGTACTGTGCCCCGGCCGGATTTGGCGATCGCCTCCTTCTCTGTGAACCGCCAGGCGGTTGTTTCGACCGGAACGGCCTTGTGGGCCAATGCCAGCCGCGTTTTCCAGCAGGCCGGGCTGAAGCGTCGTTGGGGATCCTCTCCAGCGAGGTCGAACAGCCGAACGGATGTCATTGGTTCGAGCCCTCACCGACATGGGAAGCCGCGTTTTGCCCGAACAGGACCCTGCGCGACGCCTCGTCGTTCACAGTCGGCGTGGCATTGATTTTCTTGGCCAAATCGTATGCACGTCTGACGGCCGGACGCGCCGCGATGGCGGAATGCCAGCGCGCAATGTTCGGGAAATCGTTGAGCGTCTGGCCCTGTCTATCAGGAAGAATCCACGGATATATCGCCATGTCGGCAATCGAGTACTCCCCTGCGACGAATTCCCGATCCGCCAAACGGCGATTCAACACCCCATAGAGCCGGTTCGTCTCATTGACATAGCGATCCCTCGCGTACGGGATCGCTTCGGGAGCATAGTGAAGAAAATGATGGGTCTGGCCTGCCATGGGCCCGAGGCCTCCCATCTGCCAGAACAACCACTGGCTGACTTCCTGACGCCCGCGCATATCGTTGGGCAAGAACCGCCCCGACTTTTCCGCCAAGTACAGCAGGATCGCCCCTGATTCGAAGATGCTCAGCGGCCTTCCTCCGTCGACGGGTTCGCGATCCACGATGGCGGGAATCCGGTTGTTGGGCGATATGCGCAGAAAATCGGGATCGAACTGCTGGCCCTTGCTGATGTTGATGGGAACGATTTCGTAGCGGGCGTCGGCTTCTTCGAGGAAGATCGTAATCTTCTGTCCGTTGGGCGTTGTCCAATAGTAGAGCTCGATCATGGAAACCCTCATTGTGGTGGCGCCGAACGAGCGGCAACAAGAGCCGCAAAGTTCTTTGTTTCGGCAGCGATATTGGTGAGACGGCTTTGACGGCGAAATCTGCGGCAATATGACGATGTAGTCAATAAGATATATTTTATAGTCATATTGCAACCTGATCGCTCACCATCTGTGAGGCAGAGCTTTGCTGCCAGCGGATCGACTTGCACTGGGCAGGCAGAGGTCTTCACGCAAATTGGGGTCTTTGACGTCCGGAAAATTGGATCCGGGAGCGTCACTCGGAATGCGGTACTTGCCCATAAAACCTGCGGCAATCGATGTGCGCGAGCCGAGGCGACATTTGGCGCGCTGCTCCCGCAGATTGGACGCAGTCCGTGCGTGAGGTCGTGGTGTCTCAGGAGTGAACGATATGCGCCGCGAATCGCCTTCCCCTGTGGCCGAGGGCGACCCATATGCCAACATCATGTAGCGGCCCAGACGGGAGCGGTTATTCCGCCCCCGGGACTGAGCGGGGCGTTAATCAGCAATGCCGAGCGACCGCGACTTGTCGGCACGGACTTCAGCCCGCCGCGTCCGCGACTTGGGTGTCGCCGACTTCCGGGGCGATGAAGAGCTTTTCGTATCCTCCGATCGGACAGCACTTATTCCGCTCATGAGGATGTCGATCATGCCGTCGGCTATCTCTTCATTTGTGAGACGTCCTTCTGGCGAGTACCAGCGCGGGATCGAGTTGACCGCGCCCATGAACGTGAAGACGGCAAGCTTGGCGTCGACCTTTCGCAGAGATCCGTCCGCCATTCCCACTTCCATCAACGCGACGAAGCGCGCCTCGTGCTCATCACGGATCGCAGCAATCTCTTTCCGGTGGCTGGGTTTGAGCCCTTCTATTTCGGTTATGACACCGCACGCGCCGAGTTCGTCATGCAACACGGCGATGTAGTTTCGTAACGTGATGCGGATCTTGCTCGCGCCGTCCGTGCCATCGCGCATTCCGATCTCAAATGCCTTCTCGCCGATGCCGAGAGCGATCTTGAGGCACTCGTAAAGGATCTCTTCCTTGTCCTTGACGTAGTTGTAGAGCGTTCCCTTCGAGACCTGCAACGCCTTGGCGACGTCGTCCAGGGACGCATTGTGATAGCCGGAACGGCTGAAAATTCGGCCCGATTCGCGAATAACCGCCTCGCGTTTCATGCGACTTATTTCCTCGCTCGTCCTCAGCGAATTTTTCCAGCGGGCCATCGTCTTGCTTTCTCGCGACTGGTTGTCCGGCGTTCGCTTGGGCGAACGAAATCGGCTCCTATTCTCCGTTGGAAATAGCCGTTTAGGCAAGAAAGTTCAATTTATTTGACGATATCGTCAACAGCTCTCGAATTGGGCCCTTCCGCACCCGGGAACCAGCCTGGGTGACGCGTCCCGTCGCTTCCGACCTCTGAGATGCCTATGAGGGTTTAACCTGCCTGCGCGGCAGGGCCCCCGCGGTGATGCCGCCATCGAACACGAGTTCCGCGCCGGTCATGTAACTGGAAGCCTCGGACGCCAGGAACACGACGCCGGCCGCGATCTCGTCCGGGGTTCCCGGACGTCCGATCGGCGCATCGTTCTGGCCCGCGCGCTGCGGATCGACGATACGCGTCCGCGCGCCTTCCCGGGTCGATACTCCGATTGTCGCCCATAGCGGCGTATCGATTATGCCGGGATGGACGGAGTTCACCCGGATGTTGTCGCCTGCCCCCGCGCATTCCAAAGCAACGGCCTTCGCGAAGAACCGCACGCCAGCCTTCGATGCGCAATATCCGGCAAAGCCAGCCGAACCGCGCAGCCCCGCAATCGACGACATGATCACGATACTGCCGCCCCCGGCGCGGCGCATTGCAGGTAGGGCGTACTTGGTCGACAGAAACACTCCATCGAGGTTGATGGCATTCTGACGGCGCCAGTCCGCAAGGGTCATCTCCGTGACAGGCCCGAATACGCAGATGCCGGCATTTGCCACCATCACATCAAGGCGGCCAAAGCGATCTTCCGTCTGCGCAATGACATCAGCCCACTCGGCCTCGTTCGCCACATCCTGAGCGAGCGAAAACGTCTCTCCGCCGAACTCGGCGATCTTGCGTGCCACCTGCTGAGCCTTGGGCCCATCAAGGTCTGTTACAACGACCCTGGCACCTTCCTTTGCGAGCGCCAAGGCGCAAGCTGCACCAATGCCGGAGGCCCCGCCGGTTATTACCGCCACCTTGCCGTCTACCGTTCCCATCGCTTTTGCTCCCTGTTTAAGCGCTCGACCCGAATTTCGATTGACGATAGCATGACGACGAAGTAGAAACAATTAGACTGCAAAGTCAGTTTTGGCAGGAAACGCGGTGAGTCGCATCTTTGGTGCGGTCCTCAGCTCAAGCGTTGCCGGGCCCATGCGGAGGGAGGATTCGATGAATGTGACGACGAGCCCCGCGAGATCGGGAGCAAAAGAGAGCGCCGTTAAGATGCGGTCGCGTCCGCAGCCTTCCGGCCTGCCCGACAAGGAATACCAGGAGTTCAAGCGCGAAATCTTCGAGGCGATCTGGCGCGACCTTGATCCCCTCGAACAGCAGATCGAGGACAACGAGCACGTCCCGCACGAGATCGTCGACCCCTTGCTGCGCAAGATGGGCGCATTCGGGCTCGTTATTCCCAAGCGTTTCGGCGGCGTCGGCCTGTCCGTCACGCAATACCTACCGATTCTTGCCGAGTTCTCAAAAATCCAGGGCGGCATTCGCGTGCTGATGCACGTCCACAATTCCGTGGCCCACGGGTTGCTCGAAGTGGCGTCAGAAGAGCAGTTGCAGGCACTCATGCCCGACGTGGTTCAGGGGAAAAAATCGATAGCCTTCGGCCTGACCGAGCCTGACTATGGTACCGGGCTGGACATCGGCACGCGCGCGACGCGGGACGGCGATCACTACGTGATCAACGGGCGCAAGTGGTTGATCACGAATTCCGACATCGCGACGCACTTCATGGTCGTCGCGAAGACCGATCCGGATGCGGGCGCCGCGGGCATCAGCAGCATTCTGGTCGAGCGCAAGACGCCGGGTCTCACGGTAACGCCGCTCCCCGAAACCATGGGCTGCAAAGGCGGCGAGCATGGCCAGGTCGACCTCGTGAACGTCAGGGTGCCCGTCACCAACGTCATCGGGCGGGAAGGCGAGGGGCTTTCGCAAATGGAGGAGCTTCTCGAGATAAGTCGCCTCTTTATCGCGGCGACCTCACTCGGAACCGCGGAACGGGCGTTCGAGCTGTCGCTGGACTTTGCCAAGAAGAGGAAGACATTCGGTAAGCCGCTGGCGGCTCGCCAGGCGATCCAGCGCTACCTGGCCGAGATGGGCACCGATATCTACGCGCTGCGTGGAATGATCGCGGATGCAACCGCAAAATGGGATACGGGTCGTCGTATTCCGGCAGAAGCCTCGATGTGCAAACTGTTCGGGCTGGAAGCGGTGGGGCGCGTTACGGACCGCGCGCTGCTGGTGCACGGCGGTATCGGCTACACACGTAAATATCCGATTGAACGTCTTTACCGCGACGCACGCCTGAACTGGCTGGAGGAGGGGCCTCCGACGATCCAGATGGCTGTCGCCGCGCACACGTTCCTGAACGGCTATTCCTGGGACGCCTGAGCATGGCCAACTGCAAGGGGAAAGTCGCTCTCGTCGTCGGTGGGACCCGTGGCATCGGGCGGGCGAGCGCGCTCGAGCTGGCGGCTGCCGGCGCGACGGTTATCCCGGCAGGACGTTTGATCGAAGGTGCCGAAGCCGTCGCCGCCGAGGCGCGTGTCTTTGGTGTTGAAGCGTTCGGACTCTCGCTCGATGTCGGTGATCCGTCCGCTTCGCGGCGTGCTGTCGACGAGGTCGTCTCGCGCTGTGGCAAGCTCGACATCCTGATCGCCAATGCGGGCATCAGCCCCTATTGGGATCGGGCCGAGAACATCACGCCGGAGATGTGGGACGAGGTCATGAACGTCAACCTGCGCGGGGCTTTCTTCGCCGTGCAGGCCGCCGGTAGGCAGATGTTGAAACAGAAGTCAGGGAGCATCGTCTCGATCTCCTCCGTCACCGCGGTGTTCGGCGTCAGTCGCGGCCTGCCCTATGTTGCCACCAAAGGCGGCATGGACTCCATGACCCGCTCGCTGGCGGTCGAATGGGCCCCCTATGTGCGGGTTAACGGGGTAGCTCCCGGTTTCGTCGCGACCGACATGACCCACGGCATGCAGCAGAACGAAGGATTGAAGCAGTCGGTCATCGACATGGGGCTGCTTGGTCGTCTCGCCGAACCGGAAGAGATAGCGCCAACCGTCGTCCTGCTGGCCTCCGACGCGGGTTCGTTCATTACCGGCCAAACATTCATCGTCGATGGCGGCATGGCCGCCGGTCGCGATTCCGGCCGACGCACGTCCCGCGAGACCTCGATCACGAAAGGCAACTCATGACCAATATCTATGTCGTAGGCGTCGGCATGACGCCGTTCGGAAAGTTCATGGACAAGTCCATTCGAACGTTGGCACATCAAGCAGTCGCCGACGCGATGAAGGACGCAGGCGCGGTGGTTTCAGACGTCGGCGCTGCGTTCTATGCCAACACGGTGCAGGGTGCCATGGAGGGCCAGTTGATGGTTGGCGGCCAAGTCGTGCTACGCTCGATGGGATTTGAAACTATTCCGATCACCAATGTTGAAAACGCTTGTGCGAGTGGCAGCACCGCATTCCATCTTGCCCACACCTATCTCCGCGCGGGAATTGTCGACGTGGCGTTGGCGGTAGGCGTCGAGAAGATGTATTATGAGGACAGAGCCAAGGTGAACTCTCTGTTTGATGGAGCCTGGGATGTCGAGAATGCCGACAAGATCGTCGCTGATCTACAGGCGATCGGAAAGGGCGTCGAGCCGCCTCCGGGTCGGGCGGAACCCCCGGGTACGCGCAGCGTCTTCATGGATGTATACGCTTCGCTGGCCAAGGCTCACATGCGCCGCTTCGGCACGACCGAGCGACACCTCGCGGCCGTCGCAGCCAAGAACCATCACCATTCGGTCACGAACGAACGAGCGCAATATCGGAAGGACATGAGCCTGGACGAGGTATTGGCTGCGCGGATGATCTCCTGGCCGCTGACCCTACCGATGTGTGCGCCCATCAGCGACGGTGCTTCAGCCGTCATCCTCTGCACCGAGGAGGCTCTGCCGCGCTTCAAATCGGCGAGGCCGATCAAGGTGCTCGCATCGGTTCTGGCGAGCGGCAGCGAACGCGACGGGGCCGCCTTCGAGCGGCATCTGTGCCGGACCGCGGCTTTGAAAGCCTATGACCAGGCGGGCGTTGGGCCTGACGAGATGGACGTGGCCGAAGTGCACGATGCCTCGGCGTTCGCCGAGATCATTCAAACCGAAAACCTCGGTTTCTGCGAGCTGGGGCAGGGAGGGTGGCTCGCGGAACGGGGTGAGACTACGATTGGTGGACGGATCCCCGTCAATCCATCGGGGGGCCTAGAGTCGAAGGGGCACCCGGTCGGCGCAAGTGGCCTTGGCCAGCTCTTCGAACTGGTTAGCCAATTGCGGGGAGAGGCCGGATCGCGCCAGGTCGAGGGCGCGCGCCATGCGATTGCCGAGAATGGCGGCGGCTTCTATGGTTATGAAGAGGCCGCAGCCACCATCACTATTCTGGCGAACTAGTCCGCCGTGGACTTCGGTTCGCAACATTTACGGGGCAAACGCCAATGGAGGCGGTTACAGTCGACTGGGCAAGCGATGGCGTTTTGCGCATAGCTCTATCGCGCCCAGACAAGATGAACGCGATTGATGTCGTTATGCGCGACGAGCTCCTGGCGTCGCTCGACAAGGCGTTAGTCGATCCCGCGACGCGGGTTATCTTACTTACCGGTGCCGGGGGGAATTTCTCGGCGGGGGGCGATATCGACTGGATGCTCCGTCAGAGCGAGGACTATAAGCTCACCTATCATCGCGAGACCATGACTTTCGTTCGGCGGCTGGCGAAATCACCGAAGCCGACTATTGCAGCCATCGAAGGCGCATGTGCCGGGGGCGGCGCTGGCTTTGCGCTCTGCTGCGACTACATCGTGATGGACGAAACCGCGCGCTTCGGCGTTCCATTCCTGCGCATTGGTCTCGTCCCGGACATGGGATCCGCTTACCTGCTGACCCGCCGCATCGGCGATCAGGCCGCGCGCCGGCTCATTCTCGAAAATCGGATGATTGATGGGC
>JAIEPP010000067.1 GCA_019748335.1 Xanthobacteraceae bacterium | reverse complement strand
TCCACCCACAACGGCACGCATCTGGATGCGCCCTGGCACTTCCATCCCACCATGAATCGCGGCGAGCGTTCCTGGACCATCGACGAAGTGCCGCTGGAATGGTGCCTGCAGCCCGGCGTCAAGCTCGACTTCCGGCACTTTGCCGACGGCTATGTGGCTACCGCAAAGGACGTCGAAGCCGAACTCAAGCGCATCGGACACACGCTGCAGCCTTTGGAGATCGTGGTGGTCAACACCAGCGCCGGCGTCAAATACGGCCGGCAGGATTACGTCACCTCCGGCTGCGGCATGGGCTACGAGGCGACGATGTACCTGCTGGAACGCGGCGTGCGGCTAACCGGCATCGACGGCTGGAGCTGGGACGCGCCGTTCGTCTACACCGCGAAGAAATATGCCGAGACCCACGACGCCAGCCTGATCTGGGAAGGCCACAAGGCCGGCCGTCATATCGGTTACTGTCATATCGAGAAGCTGCATAATCTCGAGCAGCTGCCGTCGACCGGGTTTACGGTGTCGTGCTTCCCGGTGAAGATCGAGCGCGCTTCGGCGGGCTGGACCCGGGCGGTGGCCATTCTCGACGGCTAGGGCTTCATGTTGTCATTCCGGGGCGATGCGCAGCATCGAACCCGGAATCTCGAGATTCCGGGTCTGGTCCTTCGGACCATCCCGGAATGACTAACAAGAAAATCAGGGAGAAACGATATGACGGAAGTGCGCGCCCCCGCGCTGCGGGGATGTTTCTGCTGCGACCAGACCAGACCGTCATTGTCCGCACCATCCAGGCGCGGCTTCATGCTCGGCGCCGGCGCACTGGCGCTGGCGATGGCCGTCGGGGGCGATCACGCCAGAGCCCAGACCGCCGACGCCAAGCCGTTCCGCATTGACGTTCATCATCATCTCTCGCCGCCGACTTACGTGACGGCGTCGAACGATCTCCAGTTCGGCGATCCCCTGATGAAGAACTGGACCATCGAAAAATCGCTCGCCGACATGGACAAGGCCGGCATCGCCACCGCGATGCTATCCGTCACCACCCCCGGCATCCAGCCGATGAAGCCGGATGTGGCGCGGCGGCTCTGCCGTGAGTCCAATGAATACGCCGCCAAGCTGGTCGCCAATCATCCCGGACGGTTCGGCAATTTCGCGATGCTGCCGCTGCGCGATACCGAAGGCAGCCTGCGAGAAATCGAATACGCGCTCGACACATTGAAGGCCGACGGCATCGCGCTGATGACGAGCTACGGCGACAAATGGCTCGGCGATCCCTTGTTCCTGCCGGTCATGGAGGAGCTCAACCGCCGCAAGGCGCTGGTCTACACCCATCCGACGGCGGCCAATTGCTGCGTCAATCTGGTTCCGACGCAGCAGCCGGTCATGATCGAGTTCGGCACCGATACGACGCGCACGATTGCGGACATCGTCTTTAGCGGCAATGCGCAGAAATTCCGCGACATCCGCTGGATCTTCTCGCATGCCGGCGGAACGATGCCGTTCCTGATCGAACGCTTCGTCCGCAATCCCCTGCTGGATCCCAAAGCAAAGGGGACGACGCCGGACGGGACCTTGACGGAACTCAAGCGCTTCTATTACGACACCGCGCAGACCTCGAACAAAAGCGCGATGTCAGCGCTGGCGGCGATCATCCCGCCGTCGCAGATTTTGTTCGGAACCGATTTTCCGTACCGGACCGGCATCGATCATGTGAAGGGATTGCGCGAGACGGGCGTGTTCACCGACGAACAGATGGCGTCGATCGAGCGCGGCAATGCGCTCAAGCTGCTGCCGCGGCTGGCGAGTTAAGTCACGCCAAAGAAAAAGGGTGCGCCGGTTGTCCGGCACACCCAAAACTCGTCGTCGATCGCGCGTGGCGCTGATCGAGCTGGATTACCACCTGCAGACGCGAACGCCGTAGGCATTCCACCAGCAGCGCGGACCGGGGCGAACAACCACGGCAGGACCATAATAACCGTAACCGCGGCCATAACCGTATCCACGGCCTCGGCCACCATAGTAAACACCACGACCTCGGCCGCCGCGGGCCACCCAAGCCTGTGCCGAACTGGTGGTCGCGCCCACCAGAATCGCGGACGTGCCGACGACATAGGCGAACAACAAGGCCATCGCTGCCAGGCAGCGCGTCAGGATATTGTAGCGTTTAGGCATTCGAGGATCTCCCGGTCACTTCCAATACATCTGAACTCGACACTATCCCACTTAGACGCCTGAGAATGCGTTCGGTTCAGATGTGCTAAGACAATATTTTTACTAAGGTTCTTGCGCGCTTTGGCGACTTTATTGAGAAGGGAATGTAAGGTCAAGTTACAGTCCGGTTGCGGCGTTTTCGCGGCCCGCGCGTTCATGTTTCTGAACGCCGATGGTGCACTGCAGAATTGGGGACGTGAACACGAGGGCAAGAACAGCGCCTGCAACTTGATGTCGAAGCGATCCCCTTTTTGAGCCAACGACGATCCCCGCCATAACGAGAACCCATGCCCAAACAACACACCTATGTTCTTGGCCTGAACACCTATGACCATGATGTGAGCGCCTGCCTGCTGCGCGACGGCGCCATCGCGTTTGCGATCGCCAAGGAACGGATCACGCGGGCCAAACACGCCTCCGGATTCTACAAGGAGGTGATCGACTACTGCCTCGAAGCAGAAGGCATCACGCTCGACGACGTCGATCTGATCGTGCGCAATTGCTACATCATGCCGGTTCCGGAAATGGAGGAACGGCTGGTCTATTTCGATGCGCCGGGCTTCCTGCCCGAGTTCGAACGGGGCGATGCCGCCAAGCATCCGCTTTATCTGTCGAAGTCGGACAAGGTGGTTTCGATCTCCCACCATCTCGCGCACGCCTACAGCGCGTTCGCGGTTTCGCCGTTCGAGGAAGGCGTCGTGATGATCGTCGATGGCGTCGGCAGCTACCAGTCCGACGTCATGGAATCCTATCCGTCGAGCGATACGGCAACGCCACTCGCGCGCGAGTCCGAGAGCTATTACAAATTTAACGGCACGTCGCTCGAGTGCCTGAAGAAGGTCTGGATGGAACCGGATCGCGGCTTCCTCAGCGACGAATTCTACAACATGCCCGGCCTCGGCGCTCTCTACAGCCGGGCGTCGACTTACATCTTCGGCGACTGGAATAAATGCGGCGAACTGATGGGCCTCGCGCCCTATGGCCGCCGCGATCAGGTCAAGCACCTGCTCGAAATGACTGACGGCAAGTTGCACGTGCCGCACTGGACCACGGAGCTCAAGCAGCCCTTTGTTTTCGACGGCAGCAACTGGGAGAAAAGTCCCGCGATGCGGCACTGGGAGGATCTGGCCTGGCGCACGCAGGACGACACCGAAAATGTGCTGCTGGCCCGCGCCCGCTGGCTGCGTGAAACCACGGGGGCGAAGAACCTGTGCATGGCCGGCGGCGTCGCGCTCAATTGCGTGGCGAACGGACGTGTCGCCCGCGAGGCGGGTTTTGACAATGTCTGGATCCAGCCCGCGGCGGGCGACGACGGCATTGCGATCGGCTGCGCCTATTACGGCTGGCTGGAAATCCTGAAGCGGCGCCGCTCCTTCGTCATGGACCATTCCTATGTCGGCAAGCCCTACAGCGAACAGGAAGCCGCCGCCGCGCTGCAAAGATTTCTGGTGCGGATCCAGGTCGAGGCCAAGCGCAGCGATAATGTCTGCCGCGACACCGCAAAGCTGCTCGCCGACCAGCGCGTGATCGGCTGGTTCCAGGACCGTTCGGAGTTCGGTCCGCGGGCGCTCGGCAACCGCAGCCTGCTGGCCGATCCACGCAAGCCTGAAATGAAGGACATCCTCAACAGCCGCGTCAAGCACCGGCAGGCGTTCCGGCCGTTCGCGCCGATCGTGCTGGCCGAACGGATGAAGGACGTTTTCGAAGGCGACGAGGACTCGCCGTTCATGCTGATCGCAAAACCGGTCCGTCCAGAATGGCGCGACAGGATTCCGGCGATCGTCCATGTCGACGGTACCGCGCGGGTGCAGACCGTGCGCGAGCAAACCAATCCGATGCTCTATCGCCTGCTCAGGGAGTTCGAGACGCTGACCGGCGTTCCCGTCCTGATCAACACCTCGTTCAATATCAAGGGCGAGCCGATCGTGGAAACGCCCGAGGATGCCGTGGCCTGCTTCCTGAACACCGGGATCGACAATCTGATCCTGCACGACACGGTGGTCTCGAAGACGGCGATGCACAGACTGGTGGCGCCGCTCGTCAATACCTTCGTCGATGTCAGGACCCTGGTGGCCTCGACCCAACCGGCCGGAGCCGGGAGGGGTTGAACTGGCGAAGGCCGCCTCAGGCGGGTTTCGGCACCGGCGGTTTGGGCAGCGGCTTGTCCTGCCGCTTCGACCAGGAGATGTAATAGGCGACGATGGTCATGATCGCGATGCCGGTCACGCTGACGAAGATCTGCGCGAACAGCGAACCCGAACTCATCGACAGTTCGAAGTGCCCGACAAAGGACAGGAACACGCCGACGCAGAACACCGCCAGCGACTGCTGACCACAGACGATCAGGGGATCGAACACCTTCCACTCCAGCCCCGGCCAGTCCTTCGGCACGAAGCGGATCACCATGATGACGATGACGACGAAGTGGATGAAACGATAGGGCGCCAGGTTGGTCTTGTCGTTCGGGTTGAAGGTCGAATACAGCCAGTGCGGGAACAGGCTACCGAAGGAATCCGGAAACTTGCCGGCCATGGTCATGACCAGCCCGAGGATCAAATAGCCGATGCAGAACCACAGCGTGACCGGGTGATTGATCACCCCCATTGATTTTCGGGCGCCGCCGAGCGCGCACCATGAGCCGAACACGAACAGCACCTGCCAGCAGAACGGGTTGAAGTACCAGGTGCCGGCCGGGTAGGCCGCCAGGTTCCAGCCAGTCTGCCGCGACACCAGCCACAGCACGATTGCCGCCACCATGGTCCAGTTCGGCTGCCGCAGCATCATCCACAGCACCGGCGGGAACAGCCCCATCAGCACGATGTAGAGCGGCAGCACGTCGAGGTTGACCGGCTTGAACTTCAGGAACAGGCCCTGCCGCAGCGTTTCGGTGGCGTTGTCGACGAGGCCGACGACGTTGAACTCGTTGACCAGCTCGGAATCGCCGAACCGCAGCGCCAGATAGCTGATCGAGGCGATGTAGATCACGAACAGGATGATGTGGGCGACGTAGAGCTGCCAGACGCGCTTGGTCAGCCGCGTGGCGCCGACGATGAAGCCGCGGTCGAGCATCATCCGGGCATAGACAAAGGAGGCGGTGTAGCCGGAAATGAAAACGAAGAGGTCAGCGGCGTCGCTGAAACCGTAGTTGCGGGTCGTGATCCAGTTCACGACGTTGTCCGGGATGTGATCGAGGAAAATCGCCCAGTTCGCGACCCCGCGAAACAGGTCGAGCCGGAGGTCGCGTCCTTTTTCGGGCAGGGTGGCGTTGATTTTCATGGGGTCCGTTTCGAAGTGATGCTTTCGAGAGGATTATGCAGCTAGATCAGGCTCGAAATCGTCCTTGGGCCGCCTTGTGGCTCAAGATTGTCACAGTGCAGCATAGTGACTATACCGGTACGGAAATGGTACATCTGGCGCTACGGAATCACCGATCAAATCCCTGAAAGGTGTCTCTATACTATCCCTGATGTGTCCACCAAACGCTTCCATGTCGCATATCCCCGGGGGTCCGACCATCCATGACCGCACGCATTTTTAAGCCCGCCAAAAACGCGATGCAATCGGGGAGGGCCAAAACCAAGGAGTGGCAGCTCGACTACGAACCCGAGCAGCCCCGGGCGATCGAACCCCTGATGGGCTGGACTTCGTCCGGCGACATGAAACAGCAGCTCACCCTGCACTTCGACACCCGCGAGGACGCGGTGGCCTATTGCGAGCGCAAGGGCATTGCCTACCAGGTGATCGAGCCCAAGGATTCGGTCCAGCGCCAGGTCGCCTATTCCGACAATTTCGCCTTCCGGCGCGGCGAGCCCTGGACCCACTGAAGTTCTGGACCTGCTAGACTTCTGGACCCACGGGAGCGATCGGGCCGTGAGGCGCTGGCAGTATGCGGCGGCCTGACGCAAGACCGCAGGCCGGGCCGGGCAGCAAATGCTTGGACGTTCGGACCGTGACGGGATCTCCCGCGCACGAAGCAGGCCTTAAGCCGGGCAGGCCTTAAGCAGGAATGTCAGGCACATGACATTTCAAAAGTCAGGGTTGCGCTAGACCGCGAGCCGATGACACCATCACGCCAGCCCCCCTTGCCGGATTGCGGCGCACCATAAACCGCTCGAGAACCATGCCGCTTCATTCCACGATCGATCCCAAATCGCCCGAGTTTGCCCGCAACGCCGAAGTCATGCGCGGCCTCGTCGCCGACCTCAGAGACAGGCTGAAGACGGTTGCCGGTGGCGGCGGCGAGGTGTCGCGGGCGCGGCATACCTCGCGCGGCAAGATGCTGGCCCGCGAGCGCGTCGACCTCTTGGTCGATCCCGGCACGGCGTTCCTCGAACTGTCGCCGCTGGCCGCCAACGGCCTCTATGGCGGCGACGTTCATTCTGCCAGCGTCATCACCGGCGTCGGGCGCATCTCGGGCCGTGAATGCGTCATCGTCGCCAACGACGCCACCATCAAGGGTGGCACCTACTACCCGATGACGGTGAAGAAGCATCTGCGCGCGCAGGATATCGCGCGGCAGAACAATCTGCCCTGCATCTACATGGTCGATTCCGGCGGAGCCTTCCTGCCGATGCAGGACGAGATCTTTCCGGACGAACGGCATTTCGGCCGCATCTTCTACAACCAGGCCCAGATGTCGTCGCAGGGCATTCCGCAGATCGCCATCGTGATGGGCTCCTGCACCGCCGGCGGCGCCTACGTGCCGGCGATGTCGGACGAGAGCATCATCGTGCGCAATCAAGGCACCATCTTCCTCGGCGGACCGCCGCTGGTGAAGGCGGCGACCGGTGAAGTCGTCACCGCGGAAGAGCTCGGCGGCGCCGATGTGCATTCCCGGCAGTCCGGCGTCACCGACCATTACGCGCAGAACGACGCTCATGCGATCGGGATTGCCCGGCGTATCGTATCCACGCTGAAGCCGCCGACGCGCGCTGTGCTCAACATGCGCGAGCCCAGGGAGCCGCTGTTTCCGGCCGAGGAAATCTACGGCGTGGTTTCCGCCGACGGCCGCAAGCCGTTCGACGTCCATGACATCATCGCGCGCGTGGTCGACGGCTCCGAATTCGACGAGTTCAAGAAGCTGTACGGCACCACGCTGATCTGCGGCTTTGCCCATATCTGGGGTTATCCGGTCGGCATCATCGCCAACAATGGCATCCTGTTCAGCGAGAGTTCGCTGAAGGGCGCGCATTTCATCGAGCTGTGCTGCCAGCGCAATATCCCGCTGGTGTTCCTGCAGAACATCACTGGCTTCATGGTCGGCAAGAAATACGAGGCCGGCGGCATCGCGCGCGACGGCGCCAAGCTGGTGACGGCGGTGGCAACCGCCGGCGTGCCGAAATTCACCGTCGTGATCGGCGGTTCCTACGGCGCCGGCAATTACGGCATGAGCGGCCGCGCCTACAGTCCGCGCTTCCTCTGGATGTGGCCGAACGCCCGCATCTCCGTGATGGGCGGCGAGCAGGCCTCGATGGTGCTGGCCCAGGTGCGGCGCGACGGTATCGAGGCCAAGGGCGACACCTGGTCGGCCGAAGAGGACGAAAAGTTTCGTGCGCCCATTCGCGCCCAGTATGAGGGCCAGGGCAGTCCCTATTACGCCACCGCGCGGCTGTGGGATGACGGCGTGATCGATCCCGCCGACACGCGGCTGGTGCTCGGCCTCGGATTATCCGCATCGGCCAATGCGCCGATCGAGCCGACGAAGTTCGGCCTGTTCAGGATGTGATGCAGATGGACCGCTCGAAACTATACCGGCGTTTTCGCACGCTCCTGATCGCCAACCGTGGCGAGATCGCCTGCCGCGTGATCCGCTCCGCGCGCGCCATGGGGCTGCGTACCGTCGCCGTCTATTCCGAGGCCGACGGCGACGCCATGCATGTCGCTGACGCCGACGAGGCCGTGCTGCTCGGGCCGTCGCGGGCGCGCGACAGCTACCTCAACATCCAACGCGTGATCGAAGCGGCGAAGCAGACCGGCGCCGAGGCGGTACATCCGGGCTACGGTTTCCTGTCGGAGAATGCCGAATTCGCGCAGGCCTGTCTCGATGCCGGGCTGGTGTTCGTCGGTCCGACTGCGGCGATGATGACCGCAATGGGCTCGAAGTCCGGCTCGAAATTTCTGATGGAGCAGGCCGGCGTGCCGCTGGTGCCCGGCTATCATGGCGAAGCCCAGGACGAGACGATACTGGCGCAGGCCGCCGACAAGATCGGCTTTCCGGTCCTGGTGAAGGCCTCCGCCGGCGGCGGCGGGCGCGGCATGCGTGTGGTCAACTCGGCCGCGGAATTGTCGGCAGCGATCGTCAGCGCCAAGCGCGAGGCCAAGGCGGCGTTCGGCGACGACCGCATGCTGATCGAGAAATTCGTCCAGAACCCGCGCCACATCGAGGTGCAGATCATCGGTGACAGCCATGGCAATCTGCTGTCGCTGTTCGAGCGCGAATGCACGCTGCAGCGCCGACACCAGAAGGTGATCGAGGAAGCGCCGTCGCCGACGCTCAATGCGACGCAGCGCGAGTCGGTCTGCGCCGCGGCGCGCAAGGCCGCCGGCGCGGTTAACTATGTCGGCGCCGGCACCATCGAATTCGTCTCCGACGGCAAGGAGGTGTTCTTCATCGAGATGAACACCCGCCTGCAGGTCGAGCATCCCGTCACCGAACTGATCACCGGCATCGACCTGGTCGAATGGCAGTTGCGGGTGGCGTTTGGCGAGAAGCTGCCGCTGAAGCAGGACGAGATCAAACTGAACGGCCATGCCATCGAGGCGCGGGTCTATGCGGAGAATCCGCAGAAGAATTTCATGCCTTCGGTCGGCCGCATCAAGACCTGGCGCACGCCTGACGCCGTGGACGGCCTGCGGATCGACGCCGGCTATCGCAGCGGCGATGCGGTGTCGCCCTATTACGACGCGATGCTGGCTAAGGTGATTGCCTGGGCGCCGACCCGGCAGGCCGCCATCGATCGTCTCAACCGCGGCCTCGAGGAGACCGATGTCCGCGGCATCGTCACCAACATTCCGTTCCTGTCGGCGCTGGTGACGCATCCGCAGGTGCGCGCCAATACTATCGACACTGGCTTCATCGAACGTGAATTGAAGGGCCTGACCGATCGTACCGGCGTGGTCGGCGAGCTTGAGCTCTGCGCGGCGGTGGCGGCCATCATCGGCGAAGAGCAGCGGGCTGCGCGACACGAAGCGCATTCGCCGTGGCGGACCTATGGCTGGCAGCCGGTCGGGCTGCGAACCCGGGTATTCCAGTTCCGGCAGGGGCAGGGCACCGAGCAGAAGGTGTCGCTGCAATACGGCGATGGCCAGTTCGCCGTGTCGGTTGCCAATCGCGAGGCTCCCTTTCTGGTTTCCGTGGCTCCTTATGCCGCTGGCGGCTTGTTCGATCTGACGATCGATGGAATGAAATCCCAGGTCACCGCCGTGATCGAAGGCCACGAACTCTATCTGCGCACCCGCAACGGCCGCTTCGACCTGCATTGGGTCGATCCGTTCGGCGGCGAGACCGAGGAGCAGGTCGGCGAGGACAAGATCGTGGCGCCGCTGCCGGGCACGGTCGTAGCACTTCTGGCCGAGGAGGGCGCGGTGCTGGAGAAGGGTGCTGCGATCCTGACGCTGGAAGTGATGAAGATGGAGCAGACCCTGCGCGCGCCCTATGCCGGCGTGTTGAAGAAGATCAAGTGCAAGGTCGGTGACATCGTCGGCGAGGGCGTCGAACTGGCCGAAATCGAACCGGCAGTGGCCTGATGAGCGACGCGGTCCGCATCGTCGAGGTCGGTCCACGCGATGGACTGCAGAACGAGAAGACACCGATCAGTGTGGCTGACCGCATTGCCTTCATCGAGGCGCTGATCGGCGCGGGGCTGCGTGAAGTCGAAGTCGGCGCCTTCGTGTCGCCGAAGGCGATCCCGCAGATGATGGGTTCGGACGCGGTGCTGCGTGGCGTCAGCCATCATACCGAGTGCGAACTCCCCGTGCTGGTGCCGAACGAGAAGGGCTACGAGGCCTCGCAGGCCGCCGGTGCCAAATTGATCGCGGTGTTCGCCGCCGCATCCGAGAGTTTTTCGCGCGCCAACATCAATTGCTCCATCGCGGAATCGATCGAGCGCTTCAAGCCGGTGGTCGCCCGCGCCAGCGCCGATGGCGTCAGGGTACGCGGTTACATCTCCACCGTGCTCGGCTGTCCCTATGAGGGCGAGATCAAGCCGCAGGCGGTGGTCGACGTCGCCAAGGTGTTATGGGACCTCGGCTGCTACGAGGTCTCGCTTGGCGACACCATCGGCGTCGGCACGCCGCTGAAGGCCCGGCAGTTGCTGCGTGCGGTCGCGGGCCACGTGCCGATGGCCAATCTGGCAATGCATTTCCACGACACCTACGGCCAGGCGCTGGCTAATCTCTATGCCGGGATGGAGGAAGGCTGCCGCGCGCTCGATTCCGCCGCCGGCGGCCTCGGCGGCTGCCCCTACGCCCCCGGCGCCACCGGCAATGTCGCAACCGAGGATGTGGTCTACATGCTCGAGGGCATGGGGATCAGGACTGGGGTCGATATGACGAAGCTGGTGGCGGCGACCAATGTCGTGAGCCAGTTGATCGGCCGCCCGCCGGTCAGCCGCGTTGCGTCGGCGTTGAACGCCAAGGCGCGGGCCGCGCGCTCTTAAAGCGGCACAACGCAGCTTCAACTTCCGAATCAGCCGCAAACTGGCGGCGCTTGGCTTGAGCCAGGCCTTCCAGCACGGCTGCTAAACGAGCCGGATCGATCTCTTCGGGCGTCTTGTTGTCCGTCATCTTCCGCCGTCCGGGCCCATCACCAGATCGGGCAGGCCGGTCGATATCCCCGGAAAGAAGCACAGCAGCAGCACCGCGACCATCATCAAGAGCACGAAGGGCAGCGTGCCCCAGATCACTTCGCTGAGCGGAATATCGGGCGCGACGTTGCGGATAACGAAGATGTTGAGGCCGACGGGCGGGTGAATCAGCCCCATCTCCATCACGATCGTCATCACGATGCCGAACCAGATGATGTCGAAATTGGCGGCGCGTAGCGGCGGCAGGATGATCGGCGCGGTCATCAGGATGATAGACACCGGAGGCAGGAAGAAGCCGAGCACGACCACCATGACCAGGATCGCCGCCAGCAATTCCCAGCGCGGCAGGTGCATCGCGACGATGGATTCCGCCGCCGATTGCGAGATGTGCAGGTAGCTCATCACGTAGGAATAGAGCAGCGACATGCCGATGATCATCATCAGCATGGTGGATTCGCGGATGGTCGATTTCAGGATCGGCGCGAGGTCACTGGGCCGCCACACGCTGTAGATCAGCGCGATCAGCACCAGCGCCAGCAGGCCGCCGAGGCCCGCGGTCTCCGACGGCGTGGCATAGCCGCCATAGAGCGCGATCATGACGCCGGTCAGCAGCAGCACGAACGGCAGCACGCGCGGCAGCGCGCTGAAGCGCTCGGCCATGGTGAATTCGTCGCGCTGCAGGATCGCGGCTTCGGTGCCGGTCGCGGTGTAGAGCGCATGCGCCGCGGCATACTCCTTGCGGAACCGGAACACCGCATAGATGCCGAACAGCGTCACCAGCAGGAGCCCGGGCCCGATGCCGGCGAGGAACAGCCGGCCGAGCGATTTTTCCGCGGCGACCGCGAACAGGATCATGGTGATCGAGGGCGGCAGCAGGATGCCGAGCGTGCCGCCGGCGGCGATGATCCCGGCCGCGAAGCCGCCGGAATAGCCACGCTTGCGCATCTCGGGAATGCCGGCCGAGCCGATCGCCGAACAGGTCGCGGGCGAGGAGCCGGCCATCGCCGCGAACAATGCGCAGGCGAAGACGTTGGCGACGCCGAGTCCGCCGGGCACCCGGTGCAGCCAGGCATGCAGCGCTGAATAGAGATCCTGACCGGCGCGGGACTTGCCGATCGCGGCGCCCTTGAGGATGAACAGCGGGATCGACAGCAGCGTGATCGAGGCCATTTCCTCGTAGACGTTCTGCGTCACGGTATCGAGCGAGGCCGCCGGCATGTAGATCGCCATGAAGACGACCGCGACGGCACCGAGCGCGAAGGCGATCGGCATGCCCGAAAACATCGCAAACAGGGTGGCAAAACCGTAGCTTAAGCCAATTCCGAGAACGCTCATCGGCGCGCAGTACCCACCAAAGGAATCATGATCTGCAGAAATATCTGCACGCACAGCAAAGTCATCCCGAGCGCCATCAGCACATACGGAATCGCCAGCGGCGGCGACCACATCGAGTTCGAGACCTGGCCGTCGACCCAGGCCTCATGCGCCAGCGTCCAGGATTTCCAGGCAAAGAAGGCGCAGAACAGCAGGCTGGCGACATCGACCAGCCAGAGTCGGATCCGGTTGGCACGCGGCGACATCAGGCCGATAAAGGCCTCGATGCCGATATGGCCGCGCTGGCCCTGCACGTAGGCCGCGGTCATGAAGGTGGCGCCGACCAGCAGAAACACCGCCGCCTCGTCCTGCCAGTAGTTGGCGCTGTGGAACAAGGCGCGGCCGATGACGCTGTAGCTGAGGATCGCGCAGGCCGCGATCAGCGCGATCGCAGAAAAGAAGACGATGACGTTGTTGCAAAGCGACAACGCTTGACCGAGCATCGCCACGAGCGGGTTGCTCGTGGCGACACTGGTAAGATCTTTTTGATCCGGAAGCGGACCATGCATCATGCGGAGACGTCGCTCGCGAGTTTCAGCAGACTGGCTGATGTCGCAGTCTTAGCACCATAGTCCTTCCAGGCGGTATCGCGCGCAATGTCGCGCCACTTGCCGACGATGGTCTTGTCGAGCTTGCTGACCTTGGCGCCGGCCTTCTCGTAGACCTTGGCGACCTCGATGTCGTCGTCCTGCGCGCCCTTCTTGCCGAAAGCCTCCAGTTCGGTGCCGACCTGAAGGATGATGTCCTGCTGGTTTTTCGGCAATTTGTCGAAAATCGCCTTCGACATCATCAGCGGCTCCAGCATGAACCAGTAGGAGGCATCCGCACCCGAGGTCAGCGATTTGGAGACCTCCTCAAGCCGGAATGAGATCAGGCTGGTGGAGGAGGTGATGCCGGCATCACACGCGCCGGTCTGCATCGCGGCGTAGATTTCGTTCGACGGCACCGACAGTACGGCGGCACCCGCGGTCTGCAGCACCATGTCCATTTCGCGCGAGCCGCCGCGGACCTTCATTCCCTTGGCGTCTTCGGGCGCGACGATTGCCTTCGACCGGCTGGCGACGCCGCCGGCCTGCCAGACCCAGGTCAGCAGGATGATGCCCTTGTCGGCGAGGAAGTCGGTCAGCGCCTTGCCGACCGGCTCCTTCTTCCAGCGCAGGCCCTGGTCGTAGGTCGAGACCAGGCCCGGCATCAGGCCGATATTGGTTTCCGGCAGTTCACCGCCGGCATAGGGCATCGGATACAGGCTGATGTCGAGTGCGCCCTTGCGCATCGCCGAGAACTGCGCGTTGGTCTTGACCAGCGAGGAGTTCGGATAGATCTCGCCGACGATCTCGCCGCCGCTGCGCTTGGTGACTTCCTGGGCGAACATCCGGCACAGCCGGTCGCGGAAATCGCCCTTGTCGATGGTGCCGCCGGGAAACTGGTGCGAGATCTTCAGTGTGGTCGCGGCGTGCGCAGTCCCGGTGCCGAGATGCAGGATGGCGGGCGCGGCAAGCGCGGATGCGAGGACATGGCGGCGTGTGATCATGGGTGTCTCCCCTGAGAGCTGTTCTTCGGCGGCGTGCACTGACCGTTGAGCCCATCTTAGCCGGTCTGCGCCCGTGAATTCTCTAGTCTGATAGTTCGAGGCAGTTTGAATAGGTCGAGGCGGCGCGCGGCAGCAAGTCCTGAATCTGTCACGATTTCAGGCCTCGGAGAGAGGCCGGCCATTGCTGCAGTGCACACCCCAAACGAGGCTTCGCAGAAGACTCGGTCAACAATGCGTCCAAGCTTGGGCGGCAGCTTGTCGCACACGTCCCTGAGGCCGCCTGCTTCAAGACTCCGTGACAACCGGAGGCGTGTTGGGTCGGGCCGGTAACAAACCCGGTCGTCGCAGCGTCATGGGGTAAGCGGCAGACGTCGCTTTCAAAAACCCGACCCAACCTAAGGGATGATTTAACCATGAAGACCACGACCCGTATCGGCCTCGGCCTCTCTGCCGCTGTTCTCTCGCTCAGCCTCGCACTCGCGCCTGCCGCCTTTGCGCAGGACAAGATGGGCGACGGCATGAAGAAGGACTCGATGTCCAAGGATGCCATGTCAAAGGATGGCATGAAGAAGGATGACGGAATGAAGAAGGACGATGCCATGTCCAAGGGTGCGATGTCCAAGGATGGCATGAAGAAAGACGACGGCATGAAGAAGCACTAAGCCGTCGCTGCGTCGTGTGGGCCCGCTCCATCCCCGGGGCGGGCCTGCATCGTCGGCGGCGAACGGGTCGCCGGAGTGATTTGCTTACTTCTTCTTCTTGCCCTTGCCGCCGTCCTTGCGTGCGGCGTATCGGGCATCGCGCTTGGCCTTCTGTTCGGCCTCGAGGGCGGCCGCACGGGCGACTTCCTCTTCCTTTTCGCGGGCGAGCAGGGCGGCGGCCTCGGCGGCGGCGGCTTCCTCACGCAGCTTCTCCTCGGCCTTGGCGGCCTCGCGGGCTTCCTTGGCCTTGGCGCGCTGGGCGGCCTGGGCCTCGCGCTCGGCGGCCCGGCGCTTCACCTCTGGATCGTCGGGTCCGGGGGCAGCCTTGAATTTGTTGAGGATGTCCCGCTTGGCCTGCATCGCGGCTTTCTGGCGGTCGGCGAAGCTCGGTTCCTTGAATCCACTCATAAAAGAGGCCTTGTCGCTTTCAAAATCGGGGGCGGGTGCGGTTTGGCGCCTTGGTAGGTGAACCGAAGGCAAAATACCAGCGTCCAATGCCGAAATCAGGGGCGACTTTGAGTCAGGGGAGACTTGCGTGAACAGCAAATGGCCGAAAATCATGCTGATGAGCGGGGCGACGTCGGCCTGGCTGCTCTACGACATGGCCAGCGCCACCGAGGCTCCGCGGCAGGCGGTCGCGGTGCTGCAATATGGCCTGCTGGGCTGTGCGCTGATCGGGCTGGTCGGTTCGATCGTGATGGCCGCGTCGGAGAAGTAGCTGCAGGTTATCGCGGTCGTTCGATCGGCCCGAGAATCCTGGCGACCGTCACCGCCGTCATCGCCACCCGGTCCGACGTCCGCTGCGCCTCCAGCCGGTCGCGGGCCTTCTCCTGGATCAGCTGGTCGATCAGTGCGAGCCGCTTGGCCTCGTCGACCGCCTCCGCCAGCAACTTCCGGTAACGATGGTAGTCGTAGCTTGCTTCCATCTTACTCATGGCACGCCCCCGCGCACGCTTAGTCCCAAGGAAAGAGTGTCGATCAGGGCGTGCGTGTACGCAACGGATTTGCGACAGTTATACCCAACCTGCGCGCTTGCGGCGCGAGATGTGGAGGTTGAGGCCACGACCGATCCCGAAGACGGCGGCAGCCGTCGCGGCGCGATCGCCGGATTGCTGATCGCAGCCATCATGCTGGCGGCAGGGCTGTGGCTGGCGGACGACCTGACCGCCGCCAGCAAGATGCAGGACTGCCTGATGTCCGGCCGCACCAATTGCAACGTGATCCAGCCCGCCCAGTGAGTCCGTCAGGCGCGGGCCTGCCGGCCATCACGAAACCGGGATGCCGTAGTGTGATCCCATTCACACCGGGCAGGATGCGGCGGCCCTATGTTCCCGGCTTTCCAAAAGGAGGACCGCCATGCCCCAGAATTGGTGGACCCGCAAGTACATCGTTTACAGCCTGGCTCTTGTCGCGCTCGCCTGCGTCTTCGCTTTCGTCGCGGTCGGACTGACTTCGCCGGAGCCGCTTCAGAGTGCGGCGCTCGGTCCGCACTGGCAGTGCAGCCGGATGGCGTTCGTGTTCACGATCTGCAGCCGGGTGTCGCAAGTCGAGCCTGCGATCGTCGGCGCGGTGAGGGCGCCGGCGTGCCGGCAGCCGCGGACGCAAGCGCGTCTGTGATTCTGTTTCCTATTTGAATGTCAAATAGCCGGGTGACGTGCCGCTTTATCACCGTCTTGCGAGCGTAGCGAAGCAATCCATTCTTTCTTTTCGCGGTGAGATGGATTGCTTCGCTGCGCTCGCAATGACGATGATAGATATGAACGTGCGGCCGGGGGCCGGACGTTGTACCCTTCGGGTCGTTGAACCCTTCAGCCGCCGGCGAGTTGACTGGGCAATGGTCGCCTTATAACGGAGTTCGAGATTGAGCGTTGCCTTTACCAAGGAAGACAGTGCCGAAACCGCTTCGGAAACCTTGCTGCCCGACCGTCCGGTTTCGCTGCATCCGAACCTTGTTACCGAAGCGGGATTGAAGGCGCTCGAGTTGCAGCTTGCGCAAGCCCGCGAGGCCTACGAAGCCGCCAGTAAAATCGATGACGTCAACGAACGGCGGCGGCAGGCCGCCAACCCCTTGCGCGATGCGCGTTACTTTGCGGCAAGGGTTCGCACGGCGCAAATCGTTCCGGAACCCGCTTCGACCGACGTCGTCGCCTTTGGCAGCACGGTCACCTTCAGCCGAGCCGATGGCCGCGTGCAGACCTATCGAATCGTCGGAGAAGACGAAGCGGATCCCAAGGCCGGATCGATTTCCTTTGTCGCTCCCGTGGCAAGGCTCTTGATGGGCAAAGCCGTCGGCGACGTCGTGGACGCCAGCGGTCAGGAACTCGAGATCGTCGCCATTGCGTAGAACGGGCGATCCGGTTGGTACTGGCGCTCCTGCCGTCGGGATTCTATAATTTCGCAACACAGGTGGTTCGCGCGAATGTCCGTTGTCTCAACTCGATCAGCTTTCGCTGTCGGCTTCGGCGCCGTGTTGGCGGTGCTTTGTTTCGGTGGGGCGGCGGCCCACGCCCAACAAGCGGCGGCGGTGCCCTATTTGGGCCCCGGCTGGTCATCCGGCTTCAGTGGCAACATGTCCGCCGGACAGGGCGCGAACGCGTATGGCAGCGCCGCGGGCTTTGCCGGCGGCAGCGCGGGGAGCGGCGAACCGATTTCGCGCTACAATTTTTCCAACGGCTGGTTTGTCGACAGTGAACGCCGCAGTCTTGGTGTGGGTGCCACTGGTTTGGGTCCCACCGGCTTCGGCCAGCTCGGCGCCTTCAGCGGCAGCTCCGGGTTCTCCTATGAAGGCGTGAAGTTCGGCTACGACTTCAAGAACGCCCCGGTCTCGGTCTATGCCGGTTTCGATACCCTGAAATACAATCCCGGCCTCGGCAGTGCGTTCGCGCCGTTCGATTCCACGTCCAGCAACGTGTCCGGCTATAGCGCGCATGCGGGTGTAGAAATCCGGCCGACATCGAATCTGAGCCTGTCACTCGGAGCCAGCTTCCAGCAGTCGGGGGCCGTCGACGGCAATTCGCTCGCACTGCCCGGTGCGCCTCCGATTGGCCTCGTCCCGCGCCGCTAGAATCTGAAGGCAGAGCCGGTTGCGAATAGCCCGGCGCTGTCCTCAACGCCGCCTTTGCGCGCTACGCCGCAGCTTCCTTTGCCGCTGATGGCGCCGTGTCCTGGTCCGGTCGCATTCGCATGCCGGCGCCGCTTTCTGCCGCGTTCTGCGGAAGCCCGGCGAAGCGGCGCAGCGCTTCGGCCATTTTCGCACGCGCGCTGACGCCTGTTATCACGACGTCGACCATCGTCAGCGACGAGTGGAAGTGACCGTGCGCTTTGAGTTGCTCGACCTCGACACCGGCGGCCGCCAGCGCTTCGGCATAGGCGACGCCTTCGTCACGCAGCGGATCGAACTCGCAAGTGGCGATGAAGGCCGGGGGCAGGCCGCCGAGCGTGCCACGCAGCGGCGAGGCGCGGGGATCGGTGCGGTCGGCCGGCGAGCAGTAGATGTCCCAGAACCAGAACATCAGCGCGCGCGTCAGGAAATAGCCGGTCGCGTTTTCGGTGTAGGACGGACGGTCGAAATTGCAGTCGGTGACCGGGCATACCAGCAACTGGCCGGATATCGCGGGGCCGCCACGGTCGCGCGCCAGTTGACAGGTGACGGCGGCGATATTGGCGCCGGCGCTCCAGCCCGCGACGGTGACCGGTCCGGGCCTGCCGCCGAGATCGGCCGCATGGTCCGCGATCCAGCGCGTCGCCGCGTAGCCGTCCTCCACCGCTGCCGGGAAGCGATGTTCGGGCGCATGGCGGTAGCCGACGCTGACGACCATCATGCCGCTGCGGCGGCAGAGATCGCGGCAGAACGGATCGTCCGACTGCTCGTCTCCCAGCACCCAGCCGCCGCCATGGAAATAGACCAGGATCGGATGCGGCCCCGGCGTTGCCGGCCGGTAGAGACGGTAGGGCAGCGGACCCGCGGCGCCTTGCACCGCGCCGTCGCCGACCTCGCCGACCGGGCGGCCGGGCGGGCGGCTCTTGTTGAACTCGCCGAGGAAGTCGCGCGCGCCCTGTGCGCCCATCGACTCGATCGGCGGCAGGTTCATTTCCGCCAGCATGTTCAGCACCAGCCGGACGTCCGGTTGCAACCGGACGATCTCGCCGTCGTTGCACTGCTCCGCGCCATTGGGGCCGGTCAGCCTGAAGCCGAGCATGCCGCGCGCGACGACCTCGCCGCAGATGCTGCGATAGGGGCCGACGCCGCCGGTATAGGGCATCACGCCCTGCGGTTTGCCGGGCACGTTGGCGCCGGTGTACCAGGTGTTGGCGAGCCGGTGCAGCGTCAGCGTAGCGCAGTCGGCCATGTGCCGGGCCCAGCCGGCTTGCGCGGTCTCGGTCGGTTCGACGGCGGTGAATCCGGCTTCGCGCATCGCCACCAGGCGATCGACCACCCAGTCCACATGCTGCTCGATCGACACCGCCATGTTCGACAGCACCGATGGACTGCCCGGACCTGTGATCAGGAACAGGTTGGGGAAGCCTGCGACGGTGAGGCCGAGATAGGTGTGCGGGCCGTCGGCCCAGACGTCGGTCAGCGATTGGCCGCCGCGACCGGTGATCGGATGGATCGCCTTGATGGCGCCGGTCATGGCATCGAAACCGGTGGCGAACACGATCACGTCGATATCGAAGCTGCGATTTTCGGTGGTGATGCCGGCGGCCGTGATCGATTTGATCGGCTCCTTGCGCAGGTTCACCAGCGTGACGTTGGGACGGTTGAAGGTGGCGTAGTAGTTGGTGTCGAGGCAGGGGCGCTTGGCCCCGAACGGGTGATCGAACGGGCTCAGCGCGTCCGCGGTCTCGGGGTCCTTCACGACGCTGCGAATTTTCTCGCGGAACAGGTCGGCGACCACGGCATTGCCGTCGGCGTCGACGCCCTGATCGGCCCAGAGCTGGGTCAGCATGCCGACGAGATCGCCTGCCGCCCACAGTTTTTCGAAACGCTCGCGGCGCTCGGCGTCGCTGAGCTGCCAGCTGAAGTCGGTTGCCGGCGGCAGCGGCACGCCGGCCATTGACCAGCGGGCCTGCTCGCGGAAGGTGGCGCGGTCGCCCTGCAACAAGGCGGCGCGATCCTCGGGGACCGGGCCATTTTTGGCGGGCAAGGCGAAGTTCGGGGTGCGCTGGAATACGGTGAGATGCGCGGCCTGTTCGGCAATCAGCGGGATCGACTGGATTCCCGACGAGCCGGTGCCGATGACAGCGACGCGCTTGCCGGCGAGATTGACGCCCTGATGCGGCCAGCGGCTGGTGAAATAGACTTCGCCCCTGAAATCCTTGACGCCGTCGATCTCCGGCGGTTTGGGCGCCGAGAGACAACCGGTTGCCATGATATAGCTTTGGCAGGAAACCGGCGCGCCATGGGTGGTGGTGAGCAGCCAGCGCTGCGCGGTCTCGTCCCATGTTGCCGAACTGACCCGGGTGCCGAAACGGATGTCGCGCCGCAGGTCGTAGCGGTCGGCAACGAAACCGAGGTAGCGCAGGATTTCGGGCTGGGTCGCGTATTTCTCCGACCAAGTCCAGTCGCGCTCCAACTCCGGATCGAAGGTGTAGCTGTAGTCGATGGTCTGGATGTCGCAGCGTGCGCCGGGATAACGGTTCCAGTACCAGGTGCCGCCGACATCGCCGGCCTCATCGAGCGCGACCGCCTTGAAGCCGGCCTTGCGCAGGCGGTGCAGGAGGTAGAGGCCGGCAAACCCGGCGCCGACCACCGCGACGTCGACCTGTTGCGCCGCAGCGCCGCTCGCCTCGGAAGCACGTGCTGCGTCCGGCATGCCATTCCTCCCTGGTTTGTCTTCCCTGATTTTCTTTTGCTTGATTTTATTTTCGTCAGGCTATCGCAGCCAGCGGAGGTTGTCATCAGGACAAGCAAAACCGTTCGCAGGCGCTGACGACGCGGTCGAACAATGCACGATCGCAAGCACACGCCGCCTCGTCGCGGCAAATTTTAAGCATCAAAGCGTCGACTAGCGAACAGACGTCGAAGCCTCGGTAGTCCTACCATTTGTCTGGGTGATTTGCGGTTTCGACTCTGTAGGGGAGGACTTTCCTGCCATGCAACCACAGCATCTTCAGCCGCTTGCACTGGAAAATATTGTTGAGACCTACCGGAAACGGCTGGAGACGGCGATTGCCAGTCTGCCGGGTGGCTCTCAAAGGGAGGGCCTGCGCGGGGAAATCAGGCAGCTTGACGCGGCTCGCATGCGCGGCCGCATGTCGGGAATGAGCGGTCGCGTCATGCTTAAGCCTGATCCGGAACTGCTCCCCGTGCGCCCGCGTTGCCCCAGCTGCGAAATGCGGATGACAGGCATCGCAGTGTCGGAGACCAGCGAAGGATTCGAATGTCGCACGTTCGCGTGCACGAGGTGCGGGCATTCCGAAACCAGGGTGATGGCCAGCGGTCTGCCGTAACCCGGCG
>JAIEPP010000291.1 GCA_019748335.1 Xanthobacteraceae bacterium | reverse complement strand
ATCGGCAGCTGGCCACCACCGAGCGCGCGCGGCGCGCCGGGTGCGCCAGGATTCTGACCGGGGTCGAAGGCATCGCCACGGCGGCGGCCGGGCGCCTGCGGGGCTGCCGGCTCCTGGACGATCGGGGCCGGTGCCGCGATCTGCGGCTGATCGTAACCCGGCTGCGCTTGCGGATAGGCTTGCTGAGCCTGAGGTTGCCTGACGGGCGCATTGGGTTGGACCGGCGGCATCGCCGCCACGCCGGGCGGGGCGACCGCAGGCTGTCCGCCGGGCGCGGCCGGCGCGGCACCGAGCTGCCGCAGCCGATCTTCGAGCTGGCGGTTGCGGTATTGCAGCTCCTCGTTCTGGCCGGTTAGTTGCCGCAGCTGGTTTTCCAGCCGCTGGATCCGCATTTCCGAGTCGGGATCGTCGGCTTGGGCCAGGACCTGAGCAAAGGCTGCCTGCGAGGACAGAGCCAGCATCGCGACGATGGCCGCGGCGCCGGCAGCATTGAGAAACCTGGGTGACATTTTGCCCTGACGACTGAAATCGTTGACCCGTGAAAGCGGTGCGAATTGAGGAAGCGAGTACGCCGGAATTGTGACTGGCGTTTCCGAATCCGCGCCGTGGATTACGCTATGGTTTAGTATCGGCTTCAAAACAAGCAAGCGTGATCGTCGACCGTTCCGTTCATCAAGCTGAAGGGATCACCCCATGTACGTGACCGTGAACGGGGTGCGGCTGTTCTTCGAGGTCGAGGGCACGGGGCTGGTCCCCGACGGCCCGGTGATGCGCCAAAAGCCGGTGCTGCTGATGCTGCATGGCGGCCCCGGCGCCGACCACTCGATCTACCGGCCGGCCTACTCCGCTTTGGCCGATGTCGCCCAGATCGTCTATCTCGACCACCGCGGCAACGGCCGCAGCGAGGACGGCCCGCGCGAGAACTGGAATTTGGCGCAATGGGGCGACGACGTCCGCGCGTTCTGCGACGCGCTGGGCATCGTCGATCCGATCGTGCTCGGCGCCTCCTTCGGCGGCATGGTCGCGCTGGCCTATGCCACGCGCCATCCGGCCCACGCTTCCAAGCTGATCCTGATCAGCACCGCCGCGTCAGGCGCTGAATATCTGGAGCGGCGGATCGAGCTGTTCGAACGCTTTGGCGGCCCGGAAGCCGGCGCCCTGGCGCGCCGCCATTTCCTCGAGGTCGGAGGTCATACCGGCCAGGCCTCGCTCGATGAATGGCGACGGCTGGCGATGCCGCACTACTTCCGCAAGCCACGCGATCCCGACATGGCGCGCCGCGCGGTCGGCCGGCCGGAGACGCTGCTGTGGTTTGCGCGACCCGATGGCGAGAGCCACCGCTACAACTTCTTTCCCGACCTGCATCGCATCCAGTGTCCGACGCTGGTGCTCGGTGGCGAGGACGACCCGATGCACCCGATCGAGAGCCAGGCCGATATCGCCGACGCGCTGCCGCAGCATCTGGTTCGGTTCGAACGCTTCGCCGATTGCGGGCACGCCGTCATGCCCGATGCGCCCGAGCGTACCACCGTGGTCATTCGCGACTTCATCACCCGCACAAAATAAAACCGGCGCCCGAAGGCGCCGGTTTGAATTATGCAAAGCTACCGAACTTACGAGTTAGCGTTCAGCACGGTAACGGCGCGGCGGTTCTGCGACCAGCACGAGATGTCGTTGCAGACCGCGACCGGACGTTCCTTGCCGTAGGAAATCGTCCGCATGCGGTTGGCATCGACGCCGCGCGAGGCGAGATAGGTCCGCACCGACTGGGCGCGGCGCGCGCCGAGCGCGATGTTGTATTCGCGGGTGCCGCGCTCGTCCGCATGGCCTTCGATGGTGAAGGAATAGCGGTTGTAGGTCTGCAGCCACTGCGCTTGCTTTTCGAGGGTGGCGATCGCCTGCGGGCTGAGCTCGGTCTGGTCGCTCTCGAAGAACACGCGGTCGCCGACATTGACCACGAAGTCCTGCTGGCTGCCCGGCGTCGCGGCACTGGCCATCGCGCCCTCGGGCCCGATGTTGTTTTTGGCGCAGGCGCCCATCGACAGCGCCACAGCAACTACCGCTGCCAGCTTCCATCCCTGGAGGATACGCATCTGATATTTCATTCCGGAGCCTCCACGCTCACGTTTTAGAACTGTCATTTGGTCTACAGGGCGATGGTTAAGCGAACGTTCCGTCAACCTTGATGGGATGTTGCCAGACCCGATCAAATGCCGACGAACGCCGAAAAGCGATCATGATAGTTAATGATTTGTAAATGTGGCGCGATGGTGAAGGCAAGCGCTGTCCGGGCCTGAATCACCGTATTTCGGCGTTCCCGCGTGCCGGATCACCACCGGCTGACAGAATCCGCGGCCTGCGGGCGGAACCGGCCGGACGGGCGGATTTCGGGCCCGTCCCGGCTGTTCAGGAGTTCGGAACGATCGAAGCACGCTCGTAGCGGGAAGCGACCGGCTGGGGCTCAAAATGACGCTCCCCAACGCGCTCGAACAGCATCCGCCGCTCGAACGCGGTCGAACGCATCATCGGATAGCGCTCGAACACCTTTTCCTTCATCGTCGGGAAATCGGCGGCCATCAGCCCGACCGGCTTGAGCAGTCCGGGAAACATGCGCGGCTCGGCGATGGTCTCGTGCAGGAACACGCGGCGATAAAACGCCTGATGCTCGGCGCGCACGATCGCCAGTCCGAGATCGGCGTTGAAATATT
The DNA here is from genome assembly GCA_019748335.1 of Xanthobacteraceae bacterium. Lineage (GTDB taxonomy): Bacteria > Pseudomonadota > Alphaproteobacteria > Rhizobiales > Xanthobacteraceae > Bradyrhizobium. The sequence goes on along the minus strand of JAIEPP010000291.1, from coordinate 18,041 downwards.
CGCAGGCCATATAGGCCAGCCGCAGCGTCAGATACGGCAGTTCCGGAAACCGTTTGACCCGGTCGGGATCGGCGACGAAACGCGCAGGATCGATGATGACCTCGCCCTTGTCGAGCCGCGGGTTGAGAATTTCGCCAAATGCCTCGTTCGAGCAGGACTGCCGCCATCCGGAGGTCAGGACGCTGATCCGGACGGAACTGTACAGTTCGCCGTGAAGATAGACGCCAAACGTCCAGGAGTTCGGCAAATCGTCATACTGATCGGTGACGCGCTGTTCGGGGGATTCCTTGACCGCACCCTCGCGAAGATAGGCACGGTACCGAAGATTGTAGATTTCTTCTTTTTCTTCGAAGGTTTGCGCTAGACGATAGTCGACTTGATCCAACAGGTCCGAACTCCGTCCAATAGCCGTTATCGACGCTTCGGCCGGCGACCGCATACTGGTACTCCCAACACTAACAACTTACACGAGCAGCCTGAAGATTAACAGCTTCTTAACAGATTGCAAAGCTATCACGGCGTTAGGGTTAACTACTGCCGCCGGATTAGCAAGCAACAACCGCCTGCGCATCCAGTACTTCTAGGTTGCAATGCCGGTTTTCAACCGTCAAGCGATCGATCGCGCGGCGACCACCTGCAATGGCTCTTCCGGAAGCCGGCGGCCATGCGAAACGTTCAGCAATTGGCGGATCCGCGTTGCCGGGACCGGGCGGCTGAACAGATAGCCCTGCACCTCGCTGACCGTGCCGTCGGCACTGATCAGCTCGAGTTGCTCGTTGGTCTCGATGCCCTCGACCACGACCGACATGCCGAGATCGGCCGACAGCCGGGCCACGCCGCGCAGCAGCGTCAGCGGACGGTCGCTGTCGATGCCTTCCAGGAAGGAGCGGTCGATCTTGACCTTCTCGAGCGGGAAGTTGTGCAGATAGCTCAGACTGGAATAGCCGGTGCCGAAATCGTCGAGCGAAATCCGCACGCCGAGCGAATGCAGTTGCGACAGCACGTCGTGCGTCATCTGCGTATTGCGCAACAGCGAGGATTCCGTGATCTCGATTTCGAGACGGTTCGCCGCCAGACCGGAAACCTCGAGCGCGTAACGGACCTCGCTCAGCACGTCGCGCTGATGGAACTGCTGCGGCGAGAAGTTGACCGCGACGCTGACGCCATCGGGCCACTTCATGCATTCCATACAGGCCTTGCGCAGGATCCAGCGACCGAGGTCGACGATCAGGCCCATGTCCTCGGCGACCGGAATGATGTCGATCGGGGAAACCGTGCCGCGCACCGGATGATTCCAGCGCAGCAGCGCCTCGCAGGTCGCGATCCGTCCCGATTTGAGATTGACCAGCGGCTGGTAGTAGAGCTCGAACTCCTCGTTGGCTAGCGCCTTGCGCAGATCCAGTTCAAGGATGCGGCGGGCCTCGACGACCTGGGCCATCTCGTCGCGGAAGAAGCAGAAGGTGCCGCGGCCGTCGGCCTTGGCGCGGTACAGCGCCATGTCGGCGTTCTTCAGCAGCGTATCGGCGCTGACGCCGCGCGTGCTCATAGCGATGCCGACGCTGGCGCCGATCTCGACCAGGTGATTGTCGATCTTGTAGCGCTCGCTCAGGCGCTCGACGATGCGACGGGCCAGGACCGCGGCGTCGTCGGCGGAATGGATGTTCTGCTGGAACACGACGAACTCGTCGCCGCCGAACCGCGCCACGAAGTCCTCCGGCCGCAGCATCTCGCGCAGCCGATCGGCCACCGCGCACAGCAACTGGTCGCCGCAGGGGTGACCCAGCGTGTCGTTGACCTGCTTGAACTGGTCGAGATCGACGAACAGCAGCGCCGACAACTGCTCGGCGCCCTGCTGGATCGCCAGCAGACGCCCGATCTCGTCGCGGAAATTGACCCGGTTCGGCAGCGCCGTCAGTTCGTCGTAGCGCGCCAGATGACTGATCCGGGCCTCGGCGTTGCGCCGCTCGGTGATGTCTTCCAGCAGCACCACGGCGCCGCCGCCGGTCATCGGCTGGAACGTCCAGGACAGCGACCGGCCCCTCGTGACGTCGGGATCGGTCGTGATCATGTCGCGCGCCTGGGTGTTTTCGATCTCCGACAGGATCATCTTGCCGCTCGCCGCCGACACCGAGCCGGCGACGACGCAGGCCGCGATGATGTCGGACGCGCTGGCGCCGCGCTGCACGAGGTCGTCGGACAGGTTCATCATTTCGCTGAAGCGGTGGTTCATCACCGCAAGGCGGTCGTCGGCGCGGAACATGCACAGCCCGTGCGGCATGTTGTTCAGTGCAGTATCGAACTGGCCGGCCAGCGCCGATTCACGAAAGCTCGACGTCAGCGCCTTGACGAAGATGGCGTGCAGGCTGAGGTTGATGCCCTTCAGGCCGATGAAGAACAGCGCCAGCAGCACGGCGAGGCCGACATAATAGACGTCGCCATGCAGCGCGAGCGCCAGCGACATCGGTCCGCAAGCCAGCAGCACGTGATATTGAACGAGGTTCGGACGGCCGTAATTGCGGGCCGCGGCGCCGGCGGTGTAGCCGATCGTCACGGCGACGCACACCATATGCGCGACCGCGTCGTCGTTGCCGAAAATGGTCAGGAAGCACCAGATGCCGAGCACGGCGGCGTAGACCATGGCGCCGAAGGCGTAGCGCGGCTCCAGATGCTTGGCCTGATCGAAGCTCAGCACCGCGGTGCGGCGTTCGTATTTGCGCATCTGGAAGGCGCGGGCGGTACCGATCCCGACGATCAGGACCACGAACGGCCACAGCAGCACATTGCCGGTCTTCAGCGCCGTCATCACGGCAGCCGCGGCGGTGCAGACCGTGCCGACGAACATCGGCCAGAAATTCTGGCACATCGAGTCGATCATCGCCGAGTAGAGCACCGGCTCCAGCTCTTCCCGACTGCTTCGTTTTTTCTGGTCGACCAACTGCATAGGCAGCGCACGCGTCCTGTTGGGGTGCGTAGTTCTACCCTTCCCAGATGAAGTCTTTCTGAGGGAATATCGTTACCGAGACGTTGCCATCGGTTTCCGACTGTAGAAATCTGCTCGAAAAATCAGCAGGCTAGGCAATGTTTGCCGATTAACAAGATCGCCGCCGGTCCGCCTCCTCCCCGCTCACGACAGCAGCGGAGACCACGCCGGATCGGAGGCAAAGCCCGGCGTCGGAACCCGCAATTCGTTACGGCCGGAGATGTCGATCGTGAACAGAGAAGGCCCGCCGCCACCGCCGGGCTCGCGGAAAAACATCAGCACCCTGCCGTTCGGCGCAAAGGTCGGCCCCTCATTATGGAAGCCCGCGGTCAGGATGCGCTCGCCGGAGCCGTCGGTCTTCATGATGCCGATGGCGAACTGCCCGCCGCCCTGCTTGGTGAAGGCGATGTAGTCGCCGCGCGGCGACCACACCGGCGTCGAATAGCTGCCCTCGCCGAACGAGATCCGCTGCGCCGCCCCGCCGGTGGCCGGCATCACGTAGATCTGCGGCTTTCCGCCGCGGTCGGATTCGAAACAGATCTTGCTGCCGTCCGGCGCATAGGACGGCGAAGTATCGATCGCCGGCGTGTCGGTCAGGCGCGTGGTGGTCTTCGAACGCAGGTCCATCACGAACAGGTTGGAGTTGCCGCCCTGCTGCAGGCTCATGATGACGCGCTGGCCGTCCGGCGAGAACCGCGGCGAGAACGACATGCCGGGGAAATTGCCGACGATCTCGCGCTGCCCGGTCTCGATGTTGAACAGGTAGACCCGCGGATCGCCCTGGCCGAACTCCATATAGGTGATTTCCTGGGTCGACGGCGAGAACCGCGGCGTCAGCACCAGGTCGGAGCCCTTGGTCAGGTACCGGACGTTGGCACCGTCCTGGTCCATCATGGCGAGCCGCTTGACCCGGCGCTCCTTCGGCCCGGTTTCGTCGACGAACACCACGCGGCTGTCGAAATAGCCCTTCTCGCCGGTCAGCCGTTCGTAGATCTGGTCGGAGATGATGTGCGCGATCCGCCGCCAGTATTCCGGCGAGGTGAAATATTGCTGGCCGGTGAGCTGCTGGGCGGTGTTGACGTCCCAGAGACGAAACTCGGCCTTGAGGCGGCCGTCGCCCTGCCGCGTCATCCGGCCGGTGACCAGCGCCTGCGCGTTGATGGTCTTCCAGCTCTGGAACTGCGGCGCGGCGTCGATATTGGAGATGCGCTCAATGAAGGCGGCCTGATCGATCGGCGCGAACAACCCGCTGCGCTTGAGATTGTTGGTGATGACCTGCGATACGCCGACGCCGACTTCGGCATCGCCGGGCGTACCTGCCACGAAATTCGGGATCGCGATCGGCAGCGGCGTGAATTCGCCCTCGGGAACGATGATGCGCTTCTGCGCCAGCGCATTGCGACTGCCGGCGACGGCGCCTAGCGCAGCCATCCCGGAAATGATCTGCCGGCGGTTCAGGCGGAACGGCATATTGGGCAATCCATTTTTTTCGGTCATCGCGTTAAACTCATATTGGTGATCGCCGGGCCGAATGTCAGGTCTTCTGTTCGGTGAATACCGGCGCGAAATATTTCCATTCCTCGAAAAACGCGGCGGGCAGTTTATAGGGCTGGCACTCGATGATCGCGCGCAACGCGCTCTCCTGATAGACGCGCAAGTATGGCGTCGACGGCGTCCCTTCCGGAACCGGCATGCCTTCGAGGCTGCCGTCGCGCTTCAGCCGGATATTGAAAACGGCTTCGGACCGCTGCGCCTCGATGCCGCCATAGGGCTTCTTCCAGCAGCGCTCGACCTGCTGCTTGAACATCGCGCCCCAAGTGGCGGAATTGTCCGCGGCCGCACCCTTGGAGGTACCAAGCGCCGCATTGGAGTTCAGCGTGTCGCCGGTCGCGGCCTGGCGCGTCGGATCGCGTTTGTCGAGCAATGCAGCGATCTGGGTTTGATCGTAGTGCCGTTCCACGATCTTCGGCTTCGCCGGCTCCGGCGGCTTGACGGCAACCGGCTTCGGCGGCGGCTTCTTCTCTTCCTTCTTGATCGCCTCGGCAATCGGGTCGGGCTTGACCGGATCCGGCTTCTTCTCGACCGGCTTCGGCTCTTCCTTCGGCTTCTCGACGACCTTCGGCGGATCGGGTTTCTTCTCGACCGGCTTTTCCTCGATCTTCGGCTGCGGTGGCGGCGCGGTTTCGTTGACGACGGGCGGCGCCTTCTCGGAGATCTTGCCGACGGCGTCGTCGACCGGCTTGGCTTCGGCGATCTTGTCGACCAGCGGCTTCGGGTTTTCCTTCTTGCCGGTCTTCATGCCGGCCATGATATGGGCCAACTGGTCGGGCGAAACGACGTCGACCGGAACGGAATCTTCCGGCGCCATCTCGAGCGCCCGGGTCGAAAACGACACCATCGTCCATCCCAGCACGAGGACGTGCAGGACAACCGACGCAACCAGTGTCTTGTCGACCTTGACCTTCAAGTTCACCTCAGGAGCCCTGCTCCGGAACGATGACGATATTCGCCTTGAACCCCGCGGTCCGAATATACCCCAATAATTTCATCATATCCGTGTAGCAGACATCTTTATCGCCGCGCAGATAGACCACGCTGTCGGCATCCGACCGGGTCTCCCGGATCGCCTTGATCTTCGGCAGCAGGTCGGCGGACGAGATCAGCGTGTCCCCGAGGTAGAGCTCGACATTCGAATTGCATGCGCCATTGGTGCGCTTGACCGACAGCGTCAGCGGCGGTGCATTCGAGGCGAGCGACTTGCCGCCGCTCGCGACCGGCAGGTCGATGTCGATCGTCGAGGTCATCAAAGGTGCTGCCACCATGAAGATAATGAGCAGCACCAGCATCACGTCGACCATCGGCGTAACGTTGATCTCCGCCATCACGGCGGCGCGGCGCCGGCGGCGTCCGCCGCCACCCGACGAACCTGCCATGTTCATCGCCATGATATGATGCTCACTGTTGCATTCATATGATACCGCCGCTCACGCCCGTTCGTCGATCTGGCGCGACAGGATGGCCGAAAATTCATCGGCAAAACCTTCCAGCCGCTGCGCCTGCCGGTTCACCTCGGAAATGAACTTATTGTAGAAAATAGTCGCCGGAATGGCGGCGATAAGGCCGATGGCGGTGGCAAACAGCGCCTCCGCGATGCCGGGCGCCACCACCGCGAGCGAGGTGTTCTTCGAGGCCGCGATCGACTGGAAGCTCGACATGATGCCCCAGACGGTTCCGAACAGGCCGACGAACGGACCGGCGGAACCGACGGTCGCCAGCACCAGGAGCCGCCGTTCCAGCCGCTCGACCTCGCGCGAGATGGAAACGTTCATGACTTTCTCGATCCGCATCTGCAATCCGGCAAAGGAGCGTGACTGGCTTTCGAACGAGCGCTTCCATTCGCGCATCGCTGCGACGAAACACGCCGCCATCGACTGCGTCGGCTTGCCCGACAGCGTCCGGTAGAGCTCCTCGATCGATTGCCCGGACCAGAACGCCTGCTCGAAGCGGTCCATCGCGCGCTTGGTGCGGGAATAGAGGAAGATCTTGTCGATCGCGATCGCCCACACCCAGACCGAGCAGGACAACAGCCCGAGCATGACCGTTTTCACGACCCAGTGCGCCTGCAGGAACAGCGCGACCAGCGACACGTCGCTGGAGGCCAGCGGCAGGGCTGATTGAGCCACGTCGGCGGGATTCATAGCTGGTATCCTCTCAACGCTTTAGCTCCGGTTTGAGCATGATCTTTTCCACTTTGCCGGATCATGCTCGGTCCCAAATCTTCCGGAGCAACGGGCTGCCGGTTCCATAGCCGCGCGTCGGGCGCGGCGATATGCGCCAGCGCGAGAGCCTCTGTTTGCGTCGCTTGGGGGGCCCGCCGAAAGCCGGGTCCTGCATCCCCTGCCAACATGTCAAAACGAGGGCTATTCGCGCGTCATTACGCCCCTAACCAGACGCCAGCCGTGGTTAACGCGAGGTTACCAAAGGGAAATCCGGTTGCCGGAAATGCAGGCGGGCGGGCGGGTTATGGGGGTTATGGCGGGTCCATTTTCGACCGGATGGTCAAATAGCCCCTGTTGTCGTCGCCCGGCTTGCGCCCTTCGGGCCGCGGGTTCCAGACCCTTCCGCGTCATAGAGCTGAGCACGCCTTCGCATTCTCGCGGCGCTGATCGCCCGGAGTTTTGCATATCGTTGGCCCTCGGAAATCAGAGGGCGCGGGGAAGACCGGTGCGCGGTGCGCGCTGCACCCGCGGTCTCGCGTGCGTGTCTGCAAACAAAAGCGTGCACACGAGCATACAGGAACAGCTGGCAACACCCGGCCTTCCCTGCGCAGTGGCTTTACGGCTCATACGTGGTCGTCCTGGTGACCGGCTTTCTTGCCACCATCGCCGGCTTCAGCTTTCGCTTCCGCCAACTTGACGTCAGCACCGGGGCGTCGGACCCAAACGATTTCACCGTACGCAACGGATGCGCTCGTCTTTCGCACCATTGCGTCCACTCCCTGCCCCGCGTTTGCGACGACGCCCGACGCCCACCGTCGTCAGGCCGATCTATCCGCCTGCCCTGCAATCCGGCAGCCGGGGTGGCGCCGCCCGGTCGGCGTCGATCCTCGACAGCAATTTGTAGTAATCCCACGGAGCCTTTGACTCGCCGGGAGTCTTGACCCGGAAGAGATAGAGGTTGCGCATCACCCAGCCGTCGTCGCGTATCCGCGCGCCATGGGTCATCATATCCTCCACGGGAATCTCCCGCATCGCCGCCGCAACAGCCGCGCCGTCCTCTGAAGTTCCTGCCTTGGCGACGCCTTTCAGGTAATGACGAACCGCACTGTACACGCCAGCCTGGGCCATGGTCGGCATCCGTCCGCCGCTGAGCGCGCCAAAGCGCTTCGACCACGCCCTCGTCTCATCATCGAGATCCCAGTAAAAAGCCGCGGTGAGCGTGAGGTTCTGGGCGATCGGCAGGCCGATGCTGTGGATATCGGATATGAATGTCTGCATCGACACGATCTTCTGTCCCCCGGCGGCGAGACCGAACTCGTTCGATTGCTTCAGGACGTTGATAAAGTCCGACCCACCGCTGACCATAGCGACGACCTGGGCCCCCGAACTCTGTGCCTGCAGCAGATAGGACGCGAAATCGCTGGTGCCGAGCGCATGCCAAGCGGTGCCGATGACGCGACCGCCCTTCTCGTTGATTACCGTCGTCGCGTCGCGCACCATCGCGCGTCCGAACGCGTAATCGGCCGCGACGAAGTACCAGGATTTCGCGCCTTCCTCGAATACGGCCGAGGCGGTGCTCCGCGCCGCCGACAGGGTATTGAAGGTCCACTGGAAGGTGGTCGGACTGCAGGACTTGCCAATAATGTCCGACGCGCTTGCACTCGAAAACGCGGCGATTCGATTCTTCTGTCTGGCGATTTCCTGCACGGCCAGTGCGATCGAGGACACCGGCACGTCAAAGATGGCGGTTACGCCGTCCACGTCGTACCAGCGACGTGCGATGCTCGCGCCGATGTCAGGTTTGCCCTGATGGTCAGCAACGACAACCTCAATGTTTCGACCGAGGACACTGCCGCCGGCGTCCTCGACTGCCAGGCGCGCGGCAATAACGGAGCCGGGTCCCGCAAGATCCGCGTAGATGCCGCTCTGGTCGTTGAGTACACCAACCTTGACCGGATCGGACGTCTGCGCGACTAGCTGAGAAACCGAACATATGAGCATGGCAACGACGCACGCCGCCGTTGTGAGAGGGCTTGTTCTGGCGGTATGTTTCAAAGGACGTCTCCCTTCAGGTTAGTATTTTTTTCTGCCCGCCTGCGTCGCAGCCGGTTTCACACAGCAGGGTTCAGTGGATATGGCTGCCACCGTTCACGTCGATCGTGGCTCCGGTGACGTAGGCGGAGAGATCCGAGGCCAGAAATAGACAGACCCCGGCGATATCCGACGGCTTGCCCGGCCGTTGCAGCGGAATCCCCGACACGACCTCGTCGAATTTCTCGCGTGTGAGATTGCCGTCGAGCATTGCGGTCTCGACCATCGAAGGGCAGATGACGTTGGCGCGAACGCCCAAAGGGCCAAACTCGCGCGCGATGGTTCGGGTCAGACTTACCACTCCGCCCTTCGACGCAGCGTAATGGGCACCTCCAACAAGGCCGCCGCCGCGTTGCGCGGCCACCGAAGCCAAATTGACGATGACCCCGCCCTTCTTGGCGGCGAAGATGCGCAGGACACTCTTGCAAACGTTGAATGTGCCCTTGAGATTGACGCCGAGGACGCGGTCGTAGTCGTCCTCCGCAATCGAGAGCATGCCCCGCGCCTGAACGATGCCGGCGCAGTTCACGAGGCAGTCGACGGTGCCGAACCGTGCCACCACTTCCGAGAAGACACGCTCGCACTCCGCCTGGTTCCGGATGTCGCATGCATGTCCGGTTACGACCGGGTCGGAGCCGGCGCTTTTGGCGATCGCAGACGTGATCTGATCGACAATCACGCCGTCCATGTTGACGTCGACAAGGACGATCCTTGCGCCGTTCCGCGCAAAGAGTTCCGCGGTCGCGTAGCCGATGCCTCGCAGCGAAGAGGCCCCAACAATGACGCACACCTTGTCGCGCAGCAGCATCGAGAGGATTTCCTGCCCTTGTGGAGCTGCAGTGCCGCCCCAATATACTTATTCATATATCAATCTTCATATTTATATATGAATTATCTTGACGTGGATGTCTATCCCTGAAATTCTAAATTCACCAGTAAATTTTATGATTTCTATATAAATTCTTGTTCCGCCTGCCGTTTTTGGGTCCCAGACGACCGAAAACGATGGACGGCGGCATCGAATGTCAGGGAGGACCGCGGTGAAAGGCAGATTCGAAGGCAAGGTTGTCGCCATCACGGGCGGAGGCGGCGGCATCGGCTCGGCGGCGGCGCAAGTGTTCTGCAGGGCCGGCGGACGGGTTGCCCTGATCGACATGGACGTGTCGGCGGCAAACGACGCAGCGACGCGGGTCCGGCAGGAGATTCCAAGCGCGGATATCCGGACATTTGAGGCTGATCTCGGGATCGAGGCCGAGGCTAGCCGCGTGGTCGACGAGATTGCATCGGGCTTCGGAGCCATCGACGCCCTGATCAACAACGCCGGTATCCGCCGATACGAGCAGATATCGGATGCCCCGTGGGACACTTGGGACACCATCGTGCGGGTCAACCTGCTCAGCTTCGTTTCAATGTCGCGCGCTGTGCTGCCGGCCATGCGGGCAAAGCGATCCGGCAGCATCATCAATGTGTCGTCGACCTACGCCCTCTACGGTCGAAAAGGCATGGGTGCCTATGACGCCACAAAGGCTGCGGTGCTGGCCCTTACGCGCACCCTCGCCTTTGAGGAGGCCGAGCACGGCATCCGCGTCAACGCCATCTGCCCCGGCTTCACGCGGACAGCCTTCCACATCAAGCGCATGGGGCAGGATGCCGTGGACGAGTTGGTTCCACCCTGCGCGCTCAAGCGATGGGCCGAGCCGATCGAGCTTGCCCATCCGATGCTTTGGCTCGCGTCGGACGAAGCCTCCTACGTCACTTCGGCCACGCTCATGATCGACGGCGGACTGCCCGCGTAAGTAAGGCTTCAATCAACCAGAAAAGGACGAATGGCATGAAACTCCAGTTTCACCACATGAATTTGTGTTCCGAGAACGTTTCACGGTTATCTGAATTCTACCGGACCGTATTCGACCTCGGCTCCGTCGATTATCCGCGCGTCAACACGTCGGACGGCTACGGCGGAAATGTCGACTTCGTGACGGATGGCGCGGTTGAGTTTCATCTCGCGCGAAGGGACGTCGACCTCGGATTTCGCATGAAACACATCATCAACCCGCTCGATAAAGGTCACTTCTGCTTTCGAACGGACGATATTGCCGCCTTCAAGCGCCGCCTTGAGGAAAAGAAAATCCCCTACTCCGACTACGGAACGTGGGCGATGGCCGGCTGGTACCAGATATTCTTCCACGACCCGGACGGCAACATTGTCGAGGTCCACCAGACCGGCAAATAGCGCCGGACCGGGGACAAGGTGTCTGCAGCGTTGGGCGGTGGTGCGGAGCGGTGATAGAGTGTCCACCGATCCGCAAGACCACGAGCGCGCCAGGTTGGAAATGAACGACACCTCGAAATCCATGAAGGATTCAGACGAGCCAAACGGCTCCGTCTACTCGGCGCCGGCGCTTGAAAAAGGACTCGATATCCTCGAACTGCTCTGTCGCAGCGAAGTCCCGCTCTCGCAGAAGGAAATCGCGCAACAGCTGAGACGCAGCGTCAGTGCGCTGTACCGGATGATCGCGTCCCTGGTCGAACGTGGATACATCGTCAACATCGACGACAAACTGTATGTCACGACCAAGCTGTTCGAACTGGCGCATATCAATCCCCCCACCCAACGCCTGCTGACGGAGGCGATGCCCCTGATGCAGAAGCTTTCGAGCGACCTCGATCAAGCCTGCCATCTCACCGTTTACAGTCACGGCCGGCAGATTGTCGTGTCAAAGGTCGATGCCCCGAGCGGGATGGGATTCAGCGTACGGGTCGGCGCCGAACTGGATGTGGTGGTTTCGGCATCGGGAAGGGTGTTGCTGGCGTTTCAGGACGGCGAAACGCGGCAAATACGCATCGAAGAATCGCTACGACGGAGACCGGAGCACGCTGACCCGCAGATCGCGGCAACGCTGGACACCATCCGAGCGCGCGGCTTTGAATCCATTCCGAGCGTTCAGGTCCGCGGCCTTTATGCGGTCAGCTTTCCCATTCTGGATTCACAACGCCATGCGATCGCCGCCTTGACCGTCCCCTACGCCGAGCGAATCGACAAGGTCGACCGCAAGTCTATTGCCATCGTCGAGGAAACGCTGGGAGCTACCGCCCAGACGCTGTCGAGACGCATGGGGGGTGCCGGGTGATTTGACCGTGAGTACCAGCGTCGTACCGCCGTCAGATCGACACCGCGGGCTCGGGGCAATTGGTCAGCCGCGCGGGAACGCCGACCGCTGTGCATCCCGCCGGTACATCGTGCCCGACCACCGACCCGGCGCCAATCTTGGCGAAATCTCCGATGCTGATATCGCCGAGGATCGAAGCGCCTGAGGTGAGCAGCACGCCACGGCCGATTCTCGGCGCGCGGCCGGGCATCGCCTGCTTTCGGCCGATGGTGACGTTTTGCATGATGGTCACCTCGTCGCCGACGACGGCGTGGGCGCCGATGATGATGCCGGTGGCATGATCGAGAAACACCGAGGTTCCGATCGAGGCCGAGGGATGGATGCTGACTTGCAGGGTGTCCGACGACAGGCTCTGCAACAACAGCGCCAGATCCGCGCGGTCCTGCAGCCAGAGCCAGTTCGAGACACGCCAGGCCTGCAGCGCGATGTATCCCTTGTAGTTCAGAAATGGCGGCAGCAGGCTTGTGACCGCCGGATCGTGAATGGCAATGCTCTGCAGATCGAGACTTGCCGCCTCGACCAGGTCGGGCGCCGCGCGATGCGCTTCGGAAGCGAGCCGTGCGAATTGCGCGCGCTCCGCAGCACTCTTGCCGAGCCGCTCGCCGATCTGACGCGCCACGGCGCCGCCGAGCCCGGCATGATCGAGAATAGCCGACGTCAGCGACGCGCCGAAGACCGGATCGCGGGCGAGCGCGACATCGGCTTCGCGCCGGATCGATAGCCAAAGCTGGTAGGCTGTTAGGTCTGCGGCTGCGGTCATGGCGATCGGTCCAGGCGTGCGGCTGCTCGCAGTATAAACCGGGGAAGGCGCAGCACCAAAGACAAACCGCCCACCTGCTTGCGCAGATGGGCGGTTGTATCGCCATCAGGGTCTATGGGGGCACATCGCCTGTGGCTGAACTTCAGCTCTTTGTTTGACGCGTTTTCTTCACGCGAACCGGAAGACCACTTCGCTTGAAAACGCTATGGGTTCAGCCCTGCGGCTGGTCGTTCGGCGGGGTCGGACGAGTCTTGTGCTGCGCCATGAACGCGTCGAACTCTTCCTTGTCCTTGGCGTGGCGCAGGCGGTCGAGGAAATTCCTGAACTCGACCTGCTCCTCTTCGAGGCGCTGCAGGGTCTCGGTGCGGTACTCGTCGAAGGCGCGGTTGCCGCTCGACTGCGGACCGAAGCCGCCGAAACCGAAGCCGCGGCGCTCCATGCGGCCGCGCATCCGCTCCATCTTGTACTGCATCCGCTCCATCTTGTTCGCCCAGCGATCCTGGTGACTCCAGCAACCCATTTTTCTGCTCCCGAGTGTGAAAAAGAGAAGGGCAAGTCCGATCGGCCACCAGATGATGAAGCCGAGGATGGTCACGGCGATCCAGCCAGGATGCCAGGGACTATCAAGCATATGCGGGCGATCAGGCTCTTCTTGCGGGCCGCGCCATCGATTGACATCTGCGGTGTAGGCCATTTCCCTCTCCATGACGGCATCACGCCGTTGTGAATGTAAATAACATTTACATACCTAAACCATCCAGCGGTTTTGTCAAGCCGGGGGCAAACAGCGGCTCCTAAATTATTTTGGGGTGCCCCACGGTCCCGCCGGGGGTACCGGCGGCGGGCCTGACGGTTTTTGGTCGGCGGCAGCGGGCCGGCGGTCGGTCGGGAAGCCGAGACCGCGCAGGTAGATCAGCACTTCCGCTTCCAGCAGGTCTTCCGCCGACATCGGCAATTTGCGCCGTGCCGCGTCGCCGCGGCCGAACAGCGACGCCACGCCGTGCGACATCGACCAGATGTGCAGCGCCATCATCATCGCCGGCGGCCTCGGCGTGCCCGGCGGCGCCAGCGCAGCGAGCCGCTCGGCGGCAGCACGGATAATGCCGAAAGCACGCTCGCTGGCGGCCATCAAGGTCGGGTTGGCATCGACCGGAAGTCCGGATTCGAACATCGCCGAATAGAACGCGGGCTCATTGCGGGCGAACGCCAGATAGGCCTTCCCGACCCGCTCGAACGCGGTGACCGTGTCCGGGCGGCCGTCGTCCCAGGCCTGCGTCAGCAAGGCCTCGAACTGCTCAAAACCGCGCTGGGCGATCGAGGACAGCAATTCTTCGCGATCGCGAAAATGCCGGTAGGGCGCCGCCGGGCTGACGCCGGCCATCCGCGCGGCGTCGGCGAACGTGAATCCGGCCGCACCTTTTTCGGCGATCAGGCCGAGCGCCGCCTGCAGCAGCGCTTCTTTCAAATTGCCGTGATGGTAGCCGCGCTCGGCGCGGCGCGTTTCCTTGCGCCAGCTCATGTGAACGGCTTTTACATGAGCCGGCTGTAAAGGTCACTTCATCTTTGTGTTTTCACGCGTTTTCTCGGGCAACCGCGTTCAGAAAGATTAACGGCAATTAACGACGTGCGCCCTTGCCCGGCAGGTTCTCAAATCCGGCGGCGGCCTGCTGCAGTTCCTCGGAAAAATCGCCCATCTCCTGCACCTGGCGGATTTCGATGATCTCGTTCGCCGAAGCCGGGCATTGGCTGGCCCAGGCGATCGCGGCCTCGCGCGAGGCGACGTCGATCATCCAGTAGCCGCCCAGCACTTCCTTGGACTCGGCGAACGGGCCATCGGTCACGACCGGTTTACCCGTCGCAAACGACACCCGCGCGCCCGTCGATGGCGGGTGCAGGCCGTCGAGCGTGATCAGAACGCCGGCGTCCTTCAGCGCCTCGTTGTATTTCATCATCGCCTTCATCCGCTCCGGATCGAGATCGGCCGGCGCGGTTTCGTAGCTCGGGGGGATCATCAGCATCATGAATCGCATGGTGGGGTGTCCTTACAATTTAGTGAGCAAAGCCCGGCTCTCTCCTCCGTCATTCCGGCGCGCGTGTAGCGCGAGCTTTGATGTGCAATTGCACATCAAAGAATCCATAACCACGATCGTGAGTATGGATTCCCCGATGCGCAATTGCGCATCTGAGGCCCGCGCCAAGTGGCGCATCCCGGAATGACCGTTACTTCTTCCCCGCCTGCGCCCGCAGCCGCTGTTCCTGCTCGCGCAATTCCGGCGTAAAGGCTTCGCCAAAATCCTCGGCGGAAAATACCTGGCGGATTTCGATCTCGTCGCCGTTGCCGAACGGAGCGCGTTTCATCCAGGCGATGGCGTCATCCAGCGACTTGGCGTTGATCAGCCAGAACCCGGAAATGAGATCGCCGCTCAGCGCGAATGGACCATTTGTCGCAGCGCCCTGCCCTCCCGAATATTTGATCCGCGCGCCCTTCGAGGTCGGATGCAGGCCTTCGCCTGCTTCCATCATGCCGGCCTTCACCAGTTCCTCATTGAACTTGCCCATCGCGGTCAGCAGTTCCGTGGTCGGCATCACACCGGCTTCAGAATCCTTGCTGGCCTTTACAATCACCATGAATCGCATCGTCACACTCCGTTAAGGTGTCCGCTGGCCGGCTCATGTCGGCGCTCGTCAACTAGACGAACGGGATTTTGCGGCACCGACATGTCCAAGAGAATTATTTTCGAGGTAATGGCCGGCGGTCCCGGCCGCCGTCTCAACGTTCGCCCTGTCTGACAAAGACACCATTTTCGTAGGCCGCGCCGAAATAGACGTCGATGCGCTTCACCTTGTCGCCCTCGAAGACGAAGAACTCGGTATTACGAAAGCTCTTCCCACCCTTGGCGACGCAGAGATAGGTGACGAAAGCCGCATCGCCTTCGACAAAGATATTCTCCAGTTCGTGCCGCTCGATCCAGTCGCTGTTCTTCCAGCAGCGCTCGAAATAAGTGGGCTTGTCGATGCTGTCGTCATAAGGGCTGGTGAAGCGAAAATCGTCGCTGAGGGTATCCTCGACCAGCTTGCGGTTGTTGGACAGATAGGCGGCGAAAATGGCGCGGATGGTATCCGCCCGGCTGGTCGAAGCCATCTAGCTCTCCTTCGGAAACATCTGAAAATATGGCTCCGCCTCCTTCAGCACCCGCGCGAAGGACGGCCGCGCCTCGAGCCGTTCGAGATAGGCGCGCAGGTTCTGCTGCGCTTCACCGAACGGCTCGACGCGGATGCCGTAAAATAGCGCCGGCGCCGCCGCGCAGTCGGCGAGGCCGAAATCGCCGCCCATCGCCCAGCCGCCGGCGGCCATCTGCTGCTCGACCATCGCATACGCGGTTCGCAACCGGTTCCGCGCCTCGTCGACGCCGTGGGGATCCTTGGCTGCCGCGGCGCGAAGCCGGTCGCCGACGATCTTCTGCATCGGCAGATGGACGTAGAGATCATAGAAGCGGTCGCGCAGCCGCGTCTGCAGCGCGAGAGGCGCATCGTCGGGAATCAAACGCGTCGGGCCGCGATAGTGGCGGTCGAGATATTCGATGATGATGCTCGACTCCGGGATGTGCTCTCCCCGCGCATCGTCGCTCAGCACCGGGAACTTGCCGATCGGCCATAGCTTGAGCAGCGCGTCACGCTCGGCCGGGTCGCCGAGATTGACCAGATTCGGCGTGAACGGAATGCCGTTTTCGTACAGCGCGATCAACGCCTTCCAGCAGAACGAGGACAGCGGATGGAAATGCAGCGTCAGTGCCATGGAAACTCCCGGTATTGTGACAAGACGAACGGCGCTGTGGCCCGCCGACATCGACCGATAATTTTTCGACTGGTCAACGCACATTTGGTCGCAATCTTTCGCGCGCGCAGCATGACCTTTGGCGCTCCCGCGCCTAAGCTCTACCCTGCGGCGATGGTCCGGCGCCACACACGCTGAAACTGATCTCCGGACCCGGGGAGTATCGCGTCATGTCGGGATTGCTCATCAACCTGCTCATCCAGATCGTCAGCGGCGCCATCGGAGGAAATGTCGCCGCGGGTGCGGCCAAGAATATCGATCTCGGCACGCTGGGAAACACGCTCGCGGGCGCCATCGGCGGCGGCGCCGGAGGCCAGATCCTCGGCATGCTGATTCCGCTGCTAGCGAATTCAGCCTCGACGCCGGATATCGGCAGCATCGTCGGCCAGGTCGCCGGCGGCGGCGTTGCGGGTGCGGTTCTCACCGCGATCGTCGGCGCCCTCAAGAACAGGACAGCTTGAACCATCGGCTACCGCAAGCGGGGCCGCTTGCCGCCCTGACCCCGGTCCGCGCACGGCGCGGCCCGGGCACAGAAGCTGTGCGCCAGCATTGCCGGGACTCGGCGCGGGGCATCGGCTATAGGGTCGCGAAACTCACCTGTCGCGAACGGATTCCCCCATGGCTCCCTCCCCGCAAAAAGTCGCACTCGTCACCGGCGCCGCGCGCGGCATTGGGCTGGCGACCGCGAAACGGTTTCTCGCCGAGGGCTGGCTAGTGGCGCTGCTGGATATCGAGCGGGAATTGCTTGATAGCGCGGTCGCGGCACTGGCCGATCCCGATCATACGCTGGCGCTGCCTTGCGACGTCTCGGATTCGAAGGCGGTGGCCGGCGCGATGGGCGCGGTCGAACGGCGCTTCGGCCGGCTCGATGCGCTGGTCAACAATGCCGGCGTCGCGGTGTTCGCGCCGCTGCTCGACACCTCGGATGAGGACTGGAAGCGCGTGCTGGAGGTCAACCTCACCGGGCCGTTCCTGTGCACCAAGGCGGCGGCACCCCTGATGCGCGAACATGGCGGCGGCGCCATCGTCAACATTACGTCTATCTCCGCGGTGCGTGCCTCGACGCTGCGCTCGGCCTATGGCACCAGCAAAGCGGGGCTGGCGCATCTGACGAAGCAGCTCGCGGTCGAACTGGCCTCGCTCGGCATTCGCGTCAATGGCGTCGCTCCCGGCCCGGTCGAGACCGCAATGGCGAAAGCCGTCCATACCCCCGAAATCCGCGCCGACTATCACGACGCCATTCCGCTCAACCGCTACGGCCTCGAAGAGGAACTGGCGGAAGCGGTGTTCTTCCTGTGCAGCGATCGCGCCAGCTACATCACCGGGCAAATCCTCGCCGTCGACGGCGGCTTCGACGCCGCCGGCATCGGCCTGCCGACACTGCGCGGCGAACGGCGGAACGGCTAGCGGTTTTGTTCTCCCTCTCCCGCTTGCGGGGGAGGGTTGGGGTGGGGGTGCCTCCGCGAACACCGATCGAGTGGATAGA
>JAIEPP010000485.1 GCA_019748335.1 Xanthobacteraceae bacterium | reverse complement strand
CGCTGCAAGATCGCGATCCTGATGGGCAAGACCGATCCGAAGGCGGCCAAGCACCAGCAGCAGTCGCAGATCCTGGTTCCGCTCGATACCCCCGGCATCAAGGTCGAGAAGATGCTGCCGGTGTTCGGCTACGATGACGCGCCGCACGGCCATGCCCAGGTGCTGCTGGAAAACGTTCGCGTTCCCAAGGAGAACATCCTGCTGGGCGAGGGCCGTGGCTTCGAGATCGCGCAGGGCCGCCTCGGTCCGGGCCGCATCCATCACTGCATGCGCACCATCGGCAAGGCCGAAGAGGCGCTGGAGAAGATGGTGCGCCGGTTGTCGTCGCGTACCGCGTTCGGCAAGAAGATCATCGAGCATTCGATCTGGGACCAGCGCATCGGCGAGGCGCGCGCCGATATCGAGATGAACCGGCTGCTGTGCCTCAAGGCCGCCGACATGATGGACAAGGTCGGCAACAAGACCGCGCAGGCCGAGATCGCGATGATCAAGGTCACCGCCCCCAACATGGCGCTGAGGATCATCGACAACGCCATCCAGGCCTATGGCGGCGCCGGCGTTTCCGACGAGGCGGGCCTCGCCAAGGACTATGCCCATATCCGCACGCTGCGGCTGGCGGACGGTCCGGACGAGGTGCACAATCGCGCCATTGCCAGACTTGAACTTCGGAAGTATGCAAACTGACGGGAGCGCTGCGATGGCGCTCTCTAAGAAGAAATTTCAAGGGAGCGTCATCGTGGCCGACGGCGTCAGGAAAGACGAAGAGTTTTCAGGCACCAAGGCAGTCGAGGAGCGTCATCGCATCGATGAAAAGCGCCTCGACGGCTGGATGAAGGAAAACGTCGAGGGCTATCAGGGCCCGCCGACCGTCCTGCAATTCAAGGGCGGCCAGTCCAACCCGACCTACAAGATCGAAACGTCAGCCAAGTCGTACGTGATGCGCCGCAAGCCGTTCGGCAAACTGCTGCCGTCGGCGCATGCGGTCGATCGCGAGTTCCGTGTCATCGCAGCCCTGGGCAAGCAGGGATTCCCGGTCGCCAAGGCCTACGCATTGTGCACCGACGACGGCGTGATCGGTTCGGCCTTCTACATCATGTCGATGGAAGAGGGCCGAGTGTTCTGGGATCCGACGCTGCCGAGCCAGACGCCGCCAGACCGCCGCAAGATCTTCACCAGCAAGATCGAGACGCTGGCCAGGCTGCACGTCTACGATCCCGAGAAAATTGGGCTCGGCGATTTCGGCAAGCCCGGCAATTATTTCGCGCGCCAGGTCGATCGCTGGACCAAGCAATACCGGGCGTCCGAGACCCAGCACATTCCGGAATTCGAAAAGCTCGCCGAGTGGCTGCCAAAGACCGTGCCGGCGCAGGCCCGCGCCTCGGTGGTGCATGGCGACTACCGGCTCGACAACATGATTTTCCATGCCACGGAACCGCGCGTGCAGGCGGTGCTGGACTGGGAACTGTCGACGCTTGGCGATCCCATGGCCGACTTCACCTATCTGCTGATGCAGTGGACCATGCCGGGTCTCGCCAATGCCGATCTCAAAGCGCTCAACATTCCGAGCCTGGAAGAGGCCGCCCAAATCTACTGCAACGTCACCGGCAGCGCCGTGCCGGACCTGAACTGGTATTTCTCCTACAACCTGTTCCGCCTTGCCGGCATCACCCAGGGCATCGCCGGCCGCGTTCGCGACGGCACCGCGGCCAACGCCAAGGCGCTGGAGTCGGCGGCGCGCACCGTGCCGCTGTCGAAGGACGCCTGGAAATACGCGCAATTAGCCGGCGCGGTGTGAGGCGATAAGACTTAACTTGGCGCTCTCTCCCAATCTGCGCGGCAGCCTGTTCATGGCGGTGTCGATGGCGGCGTTCACGATGAACGACTCCATCACCAAGCTGATGTCGTCGCAGATGAACTTCGGCGAGGTGATGCTGGTCCGCGGCCTGTTCGCGATTGTGCTGATCGGCGCGCTCGCGCTGCATCAGGGCGCGATACGTCCGCTGCGGACGCTGTTCGTGAAACCAGTGGCGTTGCGTGTGGTCGGCGAGGTCGGCGGCACCGTGGCGTTCCTCGCCGCGATCTCGCATCTGCCGCTCGCCAACACCTCCGCGATCATGCAGTCGCTGCCGCTGACGATCACGCTCGGCGCCGCGGTCGCGTTGCGCGAGCCGGTCGGCTGGCGGCGCTGGCTCGCGATCGGCGCCGGCTTCGTCGGCGTGCTCATCATCGTCCGGCCGGGTGTCGCCGGCTTCAACCAGTTCTCGCTGCTGGCGCTGGTATCGGTCGCGTTCTGCAGCGTGCGCGACCTCGCGACCAAGCGGATCCCGACACACATTCCGTCGCTGTTCATTACCTTTCTGACCACCATTACGGTGACGACGGCGGGCGCCGTCATCCTGTTTCCGCTCGGCGGCTGGACCCAGCCTTCGGCGCGCTCGGTCGGTCTATTGGCGCTGTCGGCGGTGCTGGTGCTGACCGGCTATCAATGCGTGATCATGGCGCTGCGATCGGGCGACATCTCGGCGATCGCGCCGTTCCGCTACACCGCGTTGCTGTGGGCGCTGCTGCTCGGCTATCTCGTGTTCGGCGACGTGCCCGACAGCATGATGGTGCTGGGTGCCTCGATCATCGTGCTGTCAGGCCTCTACGCCTTCTACCGCGAACGCATCCGTCACCGCGAGGTGGCGGCAAGCGCCTCCGGCCTGCCGCCCGACGGGTTGTGAATCGAATCCGCGCGCCGTCGATATCAGCCAAACGTCCGCTTCCGTCAGCTATTGGACGACGTCGAGTTTGACCTTTGCGATCCCACTTCCAACCATTCCCAGCGCATCGGCCGCGGAATGTGAGACATCGACGACACGTCCGGGAACGTACGGACCGCGGTCATTGACCCGAACTGTCACGAACCGTCCAGTGGTGACGTTTGTCACCCGCAACCGGGTACCGAACGGCAATGTGGGATGAGCGGCGGTCAAGTCGTGCGTATCGAACTTTTCGCCGCTCGCGGTCTGTTGCCCCTCCGTGTAGAAACTGGCAATTCCCATCGAGGCGATCTGTGTCGGGGCCGCGCTGTCGTGCCGCGCAAACGGGGTATGTTTTTTCGCGGATGCGACACGCCTGTTGGTGACGAACGATGCCGTTCGATTGTGTTGCGGCGACGCCTGTTGGCTGCGGCCAGCAAATTCGGAATTCCTGCTGACGACGGACGACTGAGCGCACGCCGCAAGCGACGCCGCCCCGAGAACGACGGCAAACAATTGAATGACGTTGCGGACACGAACGCCCGAGACCGCGCAAGGAATACGATTTGCTTTAATGGCGACGTACGAACTGGCGAACGAATTCTTGGCACAATCGATGGAAGACATGTTGCATCCCCAACCTGTGCCCCCAACCTAACTCCGACCCGCAATGGGGGCGGAACCGTGGCTGGATACATCCAGGCAGGGCATCAACCACATGATTTCATTCGGGTGTGATGATTGCGCCACATCTCGCGGCAAGCGCGAGGTCGTCCATTGGCACATCGCGTGAGGCGGCGATGATGCCTGATGCGCCAATACGCCCGCTCACGGCGCAACCGGTAGAGCTGCCGGCGCCGCGTTGGTCTCTTGCGTCAGCAGGCGCTGCTCGCTCTTCGCCGCCACCGCGGTGCCGTCGTCGAAGCGCACGCGGTAGACCAGCAAATTCTCCATCACGCGCTGGACATAGTTGCGGGTTTCGGAGAGCGGGATGCGCTCGACCCAGTCGACCGGATCGACCTTGGGATCCCTGGGGTCGCCGAACGCCGCGAGCCACTCCCGGACGCGGCCCCGGCCGGCGTTGTAGCCGGCAAAGGTCATGATGTGGTTGCCCTTGTATTCCGTCAGCAGCGCGCTGAGCTCGCCGGCGCCCATTTGCGTGTTGTAGACCGGATCGGAAACCATCCGGTCCCAGTCATAGCTGACCTTGAACCGTTTGGCGGTGTCGCGGCCTGCTTCGGGGGTGATCTGCATCAGGCCGACCGCATTGGCCGATGACTTGTCGCGCTGGTCGAAGGCGCTCTCGGTACGCGCCACCGAATAGATTACGCTGCGCTCGATTGCCGGGGCAATCTGGGTATGCGGCGGAATTCCGATGGTCGGGAACGCGTAATGGTCGAGCGCCAGCCCGCGGCCGAGCGCGGGCTTGCCGACCTGCAGCATCGCGCGGGCGTCGTTGCGGCGGCCGGCGAGTTCGCCGAGCGCCTGCAGTACGGCTACGTCGGTGCTCTGTTCGCCGAGGTCGGCTGCGAAATACAGCACGACGTCGCGCTCGCCGAGATCGTAAAGCATCTCCGCGGCGCGGACGCGTTCATCGACCGGCGCGTCGGCGGAGGCGAGCGTGGGTGAGGGGGCGCGCAATTCGATTGCATCACGCCCGAGTCTCGCGCGCGCAAGCTGTCCGTAATAGGCGGTCGGGTAGCGAGCGGCCGCTTCAAACCCGGCCTTCATCGCATTCTTGTCGCTGAGGGATTCGGCGGCGCGCCCGCGCCAGTAATTCGCCCGCGCCAGTACGATCGGATTGGCGGCACCCTCGTCGATGTGAGCGAAATGCTCGCGCGCACTGGCGGGTTCGTCGAGGTAGCGCAGGGCGATCCAGCCGCACATGAAATGGAGATCGGCCCGGTAGTATTCGTTGGCTGGCGTGGCGGCGGGGCGGATCACCTGATAGGCGGTCAGGAACTTGCCCTGGTCCATCAGCTTGCGTGCGAGCGAGCGCCGCTCGCGCCACCATTGATCGGTGTCCTGCTGCGCCATGGTATCGGGCGCCGCGGCCAGCATCGCGCGGGCGGCGTCGTCGATCCTGT
The DNA here is from genome assembly GCA_019748335.1 of Xanthobacteraceae bacterium. Lineage (GTDB taxonomy): Bacteria > Pseudomonadota > Alphaproteobacteria > Rhizobiales > Xanthobacteraceae > Bradyrhizobium. Next base: position 15,853 of record JAIEPP010000485.1, on the reverse strand, counting down.
TCTGGGCGAGCATCCACTGGATGCGGCACAGCGTGTAGCCGAGATCCTCGCGCGCCTCGGTCGCGACGGCGGCGAGCATGTCCGGCGCCTTGTCCGACTTGCCCCTGACAGCGGCACAGGCCTTCACGATCGCGGGCGCGTCGCCGCCGACGAGCTTTGCGGCGCGCATGGCGCCGGCGCCGTCCTTGGCCCCGATCCGCCTGTCCATGCGCGCCCGGTGGTCTTCCTGGGTGAGGAGGTCGCGGAACATTTCCAGCGCCTCGGCCTCAACGCGCTCGGACAATTCCTCCGACCGCCATGCGTCGCGCACCAGCCGGCCCGCACCATCAGCGTCGCCCTCGCCAAGCAGGATGCGTGCAAGCGCCAGTTTGCCGCGGGCGCTGACCGGCTTGTTGCCCGTGAAGCCGCGAACCGTAGCGGCGTCGCTGCGTTCCTGCCACAGGCGGGCCTCGGCCCGTCGCCGCAGCTGTGCCGCGCTCGGCCAATCCGGATTGACGGCGATGAACGCGGCATAGCGGTTGAAATTCGCCGTGGTCTCCGAGTGGCGCAGGATGAACCATTCGACGAGTTTCCGCGCCGCCGGATCCGCGATCCTGTCCCGCGTGGCGGTCGCCTCGTCGGTCCTGGCCTTGCGCGCGAGATCGATCGCTTCCCTGACCAGCGCCAGGTCGCCGGTCAGTGCCGGCGTTGCCTCCTTGCGGGCAGGCTCATCCTTCGATCGCTTCGACTTGTGTTCAGTAGCGGCATGCTTCGCGTGCCGGCGTTTTGCAACCGCAGCGCTGCGTTGAGGGTGAGCTTCCTTGGCTTGCGGTGTCTTGTTCGCCTCGTGTGTATTCCTGCCGGGCGAGTGTGTGGCATCGGGTCGCGCCGCGGCCTCGGTCGAGAGCAGGGCCAGCGCGGTGACAGCGAGGAGACGGGACAGCGAACGGAAGCAAGGCTTCATTGCTTGGTCCTCTTGGCTTGGTCCTCTTGCTAACCACTTACCAGATGATCGCACGCCATGCGTGCGGCCCGAGCCGCTGGCAAGCTAGCACGCCGCCGGTTGAGCAATTGTCGCATTGCGGCAACACCGCGCGTGGAACTTGCGGCGAATCTTGGCTATTTCGTGTTCGGCGGTGGGACTAGCCGCTGGGCCCAGTGGCTTTTGTCCATAACCGGGCATTTGCAAAGTTCGTTAGGTCGAATTTTGCACACTGGCAGTTATCGCCGCCAACGCGGTCAAGGCCTCCCGCGTCCCATCTGCTTCGCCCTTTTCGAAATCGTCACCGGCCTGCCCCATAGTGTTGGTGACATGAGCGAGGCAAAGCACTCTTACTCCGGCGGAGCGGGCGAATGTGTAGAGGGCGGCTGCTTCCATCTCAACCGCCAGGATGCCTTTGGAGCGCGCAGCCTCGATGGCCTCTGCGGTCTCTCGAAATGGTGCGTCTGTGGTCCAACTTGCTCCTACGACGCCGTGGAGTCCGCTCTGGACCAGCGCCATTGCAGCCTTCTTCACAAGCATTGGGTCTGCCTCTGCGAATTCAGACGGAGGCGCATAATGGTAGCTGGTCCCTTCATCTCTTAGAGCGCGATCAATCACGATGAAGTAGGGCGGCTGCCCTGCAGGGACAATTTGACCGGCCGAAGTGAGGCTCACCAGGAACTGGCAACCGCTGGCAAACAGCTCCTCGGCCACTAGGACGGCGAAGGATGCGCCAACGGCTCGGCCTACAATCCCGACATTGAGGCCGCCAAGGTCGAACGTGTCGAGTTCGGTGTGATAGCAAGGCCAACCAGCGAACGGCTTTGACAATCCCGTCTGTCGCAATTGGCGCACCAGGTCGCCATCCGGGTCCAGAATGCAGACAGCGGGCACCGCCACGGTGTTGAGCCCCTTCTGTCGTCGCGCCTCACGCAGCAGGGCCGCCGGAACGAAGACTGACGGCACGGATGTGTGCTTATTGTCGAGGATGGGGGGAGTTACCATATTGCGACTTACCTTGGGCGCTGGTGGGAGAAGCTATGCCGAGTGATAATCGTCAATCCCATTGGGAAGGCGTCTACACCAAAAAGGGAGAGAGCGAAGTCAGTTGGTTTCAGGAAAACCCAGTTTGTTCGCTGGATTTGATTGCGCAGGTCGGCGCTACCCGGACTTCGGCTATCATCGACATCGGTGGAGGCGCTTCGCGTCTGGTCGACAATCTGATCGATCGGGGCTTTGAGGATCTAACCGTTCTCGATTTATCCGACGCCGCCCTTCAGGCGGCCAAAGTCCGCCTCGCCGACCGTGCCTCACGGGTTAATTGGATAGTAGCCGATGCCACGGTTTGGGAGCCGCGAAAGGAATACGACGTTTGGCATGATCGGGCCGCCTTCCACTTCCTCACTGAAGAGCACGACCGTTCAGCGTATATCGCTCGACTTGGGCGGGCCTTGAAAGTTGGAGGTTACGCCATCATTGCGACCTTTGCTCTCGACGGTCCAGAGCGATGCAGTGGCCTTCAGATCGTGCGGTATGATCCGGCCAGCCTTGGCAAAACGCTCGGGCCCGCATTCGAGCTTGTCGATAGCAGACGGCAGTCCCATGCGACACCCTGGGGCACGGAGCAGTCGTTTCAATTCAGTGTGTTCAAGCATCGCTCGTGAGCGACTGAACGCGAGGCTGGCCTGCCGTCTATTTTAGCCGGTAGCCCGCGTGACAGCCCACGCATTGAGCCGTGATTTCCGCAAGCGCTGCAAAAACCGGCTTTAGATCGCCTGTAACGCCGGTATCCTGCGCGGTAATTGCAAACCGACTCGCTGCGTGGTGCATTGCCGTTCCGGCATCCTGCATTCCTTGCGGCATGTACTTCGACACTTCCGCAGCTCCGTGCAGTCCCAGCGACGACATTCCCAGCCGTTCTTCCGCGATTTTGGCAGCAACGTCCGTATGCCCCGTGGCAAGTTGGGTTTGGATTTCCTGCAGGGTCTGGAGATGGTCGCGCATGTTTGCCAGCGTATGTTCGACCAACGGCGCAGGAAACTCTACGAATTGACGCGAGTCGGGAGCGACAGGTGCAGACGCATCATGGCGGTGCTGATGCTGAGCGATGGCGAAAGTCGCGCTGCCGGCAGTCAAAAGGGCCGCGACCAGGCCTGGCAAAATGCGCATACGTCCTCCTGGATGTCGGGCTAGGGCAGCGCTGTTCGCCCGACCTTTGTCCCGGCACGGTGACGATGGTTAGGCAAGCGCAAGCGCACGCTGATAGCTGGTCTCTTGCCACATTATCGGCTATCGAGACATGATATTGATCATGTTGGAAATTATCGAACCATATCTGAAGAGCCTGCGTGCGCGACAGCAGCACTTCGAGGCTGGCCAACACTTGTTCCATCGGGGCGATCCGGTGACCGACCTGCACTTCGTGCTGGTCGGTGCGATCCATCTGGTCCGGTATCAAAGCGACGGATCAGCTTTGATACTGCAACGGGCAGACCCCGGATCGATTCTTGCCGAGGCGTCAATGTACTCCAATACGTATCATTGTGACGGCGTTGCATTTTGCAGGGCCGACACACGGATGTACGCAAAAACCAGCCTGAAGAAACTGCTCGTGAAGAGTTCCGAGTTCAGCAATGTCTGGGCGAACTATCTAGCGCAGGAACTGCAGAGGTCGAGGCTGCGCTCGGAGATTCTATCGTTGAGGACCGTGTCCGAAAGACTCGATGCCTGGATCGCGTGGAAAGGCGGCAACTTCCCGGAGAAAGGCGAATGGAAACTTGTCGCCAGCCAGATCGGCATCAGTCCTGAAGCTCTCTATCGGGAAATTGCCAAACGGCGCGCTTGCACAGATTAATCGCATAGGTACGGGAAATGCCGCAATTGGCACATCGTCAATTCACGGCCTGCTGCGTCGTAGTTCACCGAAGCAACGGCGGAAGCAATCCATCTCTCGGCGAGCGGCGCATGCACTGCTTCGCCTCTGCGGCGTATGTCTCACACCGTCATTGCGAGCGAAGCGAAGCAATCCATCTCGCCGCGTAAGGAAAGAATGGATCGCTTCGTCGCTTCGCTCCCCTACACAAACGCTTCGCGTTTGTTGCAGGCAATGACGGTTTCCTCAAATCGGCTTCCCCGCATACGGCATCGACGCGGTCAACCCGCCATCGACCGGGATCGCCTGGCCGTTGACGTAGGAGGCGTCATCGCTCGCCAGAAACAATCCCATCGCTGCCAGTTCATGCGGCTGGCCCGGGCGCTTCAAGGGATTGAGCTGGCCGATCTTGTCCTGGGTGCCGCGCTCCTTGGCGCGGTCGAACACCGGCTTGGTCATGCCGGTTTCGATCAGGCCGGGGCAGACTGCGTTAATGCGGACGCCGGTGCCGGACAGCGAATAGGCTGTTGTCTGCACCAGGCTGATGACGCCGGCCTTGCTGGCGCCGTAGGGATGTCCGCTGGCGCCGGCCTTGAGGCCCGCGACCGAGGCGGTGCAGACGATCGAGCCGGACTTCTGCTTGATCATGTGTGGCATCGAATGCTTGATCGCGAGGAATGGTCCGATCAGGTTGACGCGCAGCACTTCCTGCCAGTGTTCGACGGTCTGTTCGGGGATCGGCACCAGCCCGCCGGAAACACCGGCATTGGCCCAGATCGCGTCGAGCCGGCCGTATTTCGACACCGCCTTGTCGATGAACGCCTTGACGTCGGCTTCCGAACCGGCGTCCGCCATCACGGCCTCGACGGTGCCGCCGGCGCCACTGACGAGCTTGGCGGTCTCGTTCACGCCCTCGGCGCGATCGACGATGACAAGTTTGGCGCCTTCCTTGGCGAACAGCACCGAGGCCGCGCGGCCGATGCCGCTGCCAGCACCTGTGATGATGACGGATTTGCCTTCGAGGCGGCCCATGAATCTCTCCCTGTTGGCTTATGATTGTCGGAGCTTCCGCCATGCGGAATTCAAACAAGATTTCAAACGATGAAGTCACTTGAGACGTTGAGTGCGCTGACGTACAGCGTCAGCGAACAGTATTGAAGGGCCTTGGCGATGTCCAATACCGACAAATCAGTTGCCGCACCCAAGGCGGGCGTCGTCACGACGCGATGGTGGTGGGTGCGTCACGCGCCGGTCCGCGAGGACAATGGCTGCATTTACGGCCAGAAGGATCTCGGCTGCGACACCAGCGATCGCGTGGTGTTCGACGCGGTCGGAAAAATCCTGCCGCGCAAAGCCGTCTGGTATGCAAGCACGCTGAAGCGCACGCATCAGACCGCCGACGCGATCTGGGCCGCCGGCTTCCCCAAACCGCTGGAGATGCCGCATGTGAAGGACTTCGCGGAACAGCATCTCGGCGAGTGGCAAGGCATGAACCGCGCCGCGTTCCTGGCCAGCCGTCCGGTCGGCAGCCACTGGTTTGCCGCCATCGATGAGCCCGCGCCCGGCGGCGAAAGCTTCATGGATCTCTACAACCGCACCTGCGGCGCGATCGAGCGCATCAACGCGGAGCGAGCGGGCAGGGATGTGATCGTTGTCGCGCATGGCGGAACGATCAAGGCCGCGGTCGGTCTCGCGCTCGGCGGTCAACCGGAGAAGGGACTCGTCTTCGACATCGACAATTGCTCGGTGACGCGGCTCGATCATATCTCGAGCGCCGGCCACACGGGCTGGCGGCTTCCGATGGTCAACCAGCAGCCATGGATCGCGGATGCCTCGCACAACGCCATGCACCAGCCGGCAGGCCCGGAGATCGCACCGACCAAGCTCGCCTGACCGCGTGCGGCCTGCGGTTGTCGAAGACCACAAAGGCTGCTTAGTTCGAAGCCATAAAAACGAAAGCCGGCGTCGCGCCGGATCAGCATCGGGGAGAAAGACATGACCTTGTTCGATATGTCCGGAAAAGTCGCGGTCATCACCGGCTCGACGCGCGGCATCGGCCGCGCCATCGCCGAGCGCATGGCCGAGCACGGCGCCAAGGTCGTAGTGTCCTCGCGCAAGCAGGACGTCTGCGATCAGGTCTCCAAGGAGATCAACGATAAGTTCGGCAAGGGGAAGTCAGTGGCGATCGCCGCCAACATTTCCAGCAAGGAGAACCTGCAAAACCTCGTCAACGAATCCAAGCGCGCCTTCGGCAAGATCGACGTGCTGGTCTGCAACGCAGCGTCGAACCCTTACTACGGGCCGCTCGGCGGCATTTCCGACGATCAGTTCCGCAAGATTCTCGACAATAACATCGTCGCCAACAACTGGCTGATCAACATGGTGGTGCCTGACATGATCGAGCGCAAGGACGGCTCGATCGTGATCGTGTCCTCGATCGGCGGCCTGAAGGGCTCGACCGTGCTTGGCGCCTACGCGATTTCGAAGGCAGCCGACATGCAGCTCGCCCGCAACCTCGCCTGCGAATACGGCAAGCACAACATCCGCGTGAACTGCATCGCGCCGGGCCTGATCAAGACCGATTTCGCCAAGGCGCTGTGGGACAATCCGGAGACCCTGAAGGCATCGACTGCGCGCTCGCCGCTGCTGCGCATCGGCGTGCCCGACGAGATCGCGGGCGCCGCGGTGTTCATGGGATCGGCGGCCGGTGACTTCATGACCGGCCAGACCATTGTCATCGATGGCGGCGCGACGATTAGCTGAGGTAACACACCGTCGTCATGGCCGGGCTTGACCCGGCCATCCACGTCTTGGCGGCGAAGGAAGTCGTGGATGCCCGGGACAAGCCCGGGCATGACGGAGAGTGGTTACGCGATGACCTCACTCCACCGCCGCGTAGACCAGGTCCCGCAGCACCGCGCGCAGATATTCGCGCTGGCCGGGGCCCTGCATCATGAACACGCAGAACAGCTCCTCGGCTGGATCGATGAAGAAGAACGTTCCGGCCATTCCGCTCCAGAAGAACTGTCCGCGCGAGCCCGTGAACGGCGCCATGCCGGTGTGGTTGCGGACCGCAAAGCCGAGACCAAAACCGTGACCGGCCGGCATCAGCGGCGAGTCGACCTTGACGTGCGGGCCGAGATGGTCCGACGCCATCAGTTCCAGCGTCTTGCGACCGACGATCCTGATGCCGTCGAGCGAGCCGCCGTTGAGCAGCATCTGGCAGAACCGCGCATAGTCCATCGTGGTCGAGACCAGCCCGCCGCCGCCGGATTCCATCACCGGCTTCTCCAGCATGTTGAAGAGCTGCACCTTGTCGCCGTTCCAGGGATCGACCGGGAACGGTTCGGCGAGGCGGCCGGCATTGGCTTCGGCGGTATGGAACGCGGTCTCGGTCATTTGCAGCGGGGCCAGGATGCGCTCGGTCAGGAAGGCGCCGAGCGATTTGTCGGAGACGACCTCGATGATGCGGCCGAGCACGTCGGTCGAGCGGCTGTAGTTCCAGCCTTCTCCGGGCTGGCAGATCAGCGGCATGCCGGCGATGATCGTCGCGTGCTCGGCGTTGCTGATCTTGCGGCTGCGCAGCCGCGACTGCTGGTAGAGCTGTTGAACGAGACCGTTGCCGGTGTGGTCGTAGGTCAGGCCCGAGGTGTGCCGCAGCAGGTCCTGCACCGTCATCTGCCGCTTCGCCGGGACGAGGTCGAGCTTGCCGTTGTTCTCGACGCCGACCTTCTGGTCGGCGAACTCCGGGATGAACTTGGCGACGGGGTCGTTGAGAATGAAGTGGCCGTCCTCGACCAGCATCATGATGCCGATCGAGACGATCGGCTTGGTCATCGAGAAGATGCGAAAGATGCTGTCATGCGTCATCGGCGCCGAGGCTGATGGGCTCTGCCGGCCGATGGCGTCGAACCAGCCGATCTGGCCGCGCCGGGCCACCATCACGGTCGCACCGGGCAGGGTGCCCTTGTCGACCTCGCGCTTGAAGGCGTCCGACATCGATTGAAGCCGCTTGCCCGAGAGCCCGATGGTTTCAGGCTTGGCCTGCGGCAGGGAAGGCGTCTGGGGGGCGGATGTCGGCCTGGCGGCGGCGGTTTGCGCGTTCATGGTCTCTCCCGATGCTCTTGTTGCTTATGGGGAGGAAATTGACGCAGAAGCCGGGGCTTGGATAGGGGTCTTGATGCCGGCGGCAGCGCTTCACCCTTGCAATCGGGGCATGGCCTATGCTTGAAACGGCGCGAACTTGGGATAGATTCCAGTTCACCGTAGGGGTGTAGCTCAGTTGGTAGAGTACCGGTCTCCAAAACCGGTTGTCGCAGGTTCGAGCCCTGCCGCCCCTGCCAATTAAATCAGACGCTTAATCAAAGGCTTGGATCGATTTTTCAACCGGATTCGCGCCTGGTTCCGCCACTAACCGAAGAACGCCGCCACGACCGCCATGTCCGATGCCGAGGCATCCTGGCCGCGCAGCGTGGCGTCGATCACACGCCGGCAGGCCTCGACTGTGTGGATGTCGCCGAGGTCATTCGCTGCGTCGAGCACGGTCCAGACGGTGTCGCCCGGAGGCGCTTCCTGACTCGGCTGTTCTTGGCTGAGCGCCATGCGTCTCATTTCCCGGTTGATGCAAGCGAAGAAGCGCCTGGCGCTCTCGTTAGAACCGCAGCGTGCCCGCAAAATTTTAAAATCAAGGCAGCGCGCTCGTTCGGATTTGAAACGAGGCGTTACCCGGCGTTAACCAATCGAACGAGCGTCGCGCGCGAAGTCCTTAATCCTCATCGTCTTGCGGGGGTGGCGGCGGTGGACGTTTGCGCGATCCCTTCGGCGGCAGCGGAGGCGGGGGCGCGGCCGCTTGCTGCGGAAAGAAGACGTTATAACAGGGCTGGCTCAATTGCGGCCCGGCGGCCCGAAGGCAGGCCTCGACGCTCCCTGGATCGAGCAAATAGGCGCCGCAGAGCCGCATGGCGTCCGGCGCGCAGGCTTCACGCTGTTCGGGCGTTCCCCGATCTTGCTGGGCGAAAGAGGTAGCTGGGATCACGAGAGAAAATGTAGCCGCAGCCAGGCTGCGGCGAATTCGAAACGACGCCATTCTCTATTTCCTGCTCCATTGCGGGAATCCCCGGTCGCGGATCAGGCGATAAATCTGCGTCAACAAATTGGCGCATCCGGGTGGACTTATGCCTGCGAATTGGGCGGCAAGGGGCGAGAAGGGCGCCGAACCTTCGGCGGAGCACCCGGCGGCGAACCAGGCGCTGCGGCACCCCGTACCTTGACCTTTGGCCCGACTGGCAGTAGATACCCGCCACCTGCTGCCGGCCCGTTAAAACGGATATCCGGCGCGGCTTTAAAATTCCCCCGAACAATCGAGCCCGCTGCGCGGCTCATCCTTCGAGAGAGGGCTGGGCGCTAGAGGGCTGTTCGGATTCCGTTACAACCAAATATTCGTCTGACAAAGGACGCGGATACCAAACGATGGCTTTCAGCCCGTTCAAATTCCTGCAGGAAGTGCGCTCGGAGACCGCCAAGGTCACCTGGCCGACGCGCCGCGAAACCACGATCACGACCATCATGGTGTTCGTGATGGTGGCGCTGGCTTCGATCTTCTTCTTCGCCTCGGATCAGATCATTCGTTACCTCGTCACCTTGCTGCTGGGCGTCCACTGATGAGCACCGGGACCCAAACCATGGACAAGCGCTGGTATATCGTTCACGCCTATTCGAACTTCGAAAAGAAGGTCTCGGAATCGATCCGCGAGCAGGCCAAGCAGCGCGGGCTCGAAGACCTGTTCGAGCAGGTGCTGGTGCCGACCGAAAAGGTCACCGAAGTGCGCCGCGGCCGCAAGATCGACGCCGAACGAAAATTCTTCCCGGGCTACGTGCTGGTGAAGATGAAGCTGACCGACGAGGCGTTTCATCTGATCAAGAACACCCCGAAGGTAACCGGCTTCCTCGGCGCCGAAAACAAGCCGATGCCGATCTCCGAAGCCGAAGCGATGCGGATCCTGCACCAGGTGCAGGAAGGCGTCGAGCGTCCGAAGGCGTCGGTGTCGTTCGAAATCGGCGAGAACGTCCGCGTGGCCGATGGCCCGTTCGCGTCGTTCTCCGGCGTGGTTGAGGAAATTGACGAGGCGCGTTCGCGCGTGAAGGTCGCGGTGTCGATCTTCGGCCGTGCCACCCCCGTCGAACTGGAATTCGGTCAGGTCGAGAAGGTCTGATCGAAAGCGCGAAGCGCGTCTTCGCGTTAACTAGGTCGTGGGAGGAAGAGGGCGGTCGCCAATCGCTCTTCAACCGAACCACGAAACCTGAACCGCCGGCTCCGGCCGGCACAACAGGAGTGATTAAATGGCAAAGAAAGTGACCGGATACCTGAAATTGCAGGTGCCGGCCGGTGCGGCGAATCCTTCGCCCCCGATCGGTCCCGCGCTTGGTCAGCGCGGTCTCAACATCATGGAATTCTGCAAGGCGTTCAACGCCCAGACGCAGAAGGAAGAGAAGAACACCCCGATTCCGGTGGTGATCACGATCTACGCCGATCGTTCGTTCACCTTCGAGATGAAGACCCCCCCGATGTCGTTCTTCCTCAAGCAGGCCGCCAAGATCCAGTCCGGTTCGAAAGCCCCGGGCCGCGACAAGGCCGGCGCGGTGACCAAGGCGCAGGTGCGCGAGATCGCCGAGAAGAAGATGAAGGATCTCAATTGCGACTCGATCGAGTCGGCCATGAAGATGGTCGAGGGCTCTGCCCGTTCGATGGGTCTGGAAGTGGCGGGGTAACGGGTCATGGCAATCGGAAAACGTTTGAGCAAGGCCCGTGAGGGTGTCGACCGCGAGCATCTCTATCCGCTCGCGGAGGCCATCAAGATGGTCAAGGAACGCGCCAAGTCGAAGTTCGACGAGACGATCGAAATCTCGATCAATCTCGGCGTCGATCCGCGTCATGCCGACCAGATGGTTCGTGGCGTCGTCAATCTGCCGAACGGCACCGGCCGCACCTTGCGCGTCGGTGTGTTCGCCCGCGGCGCCAAGGCGGACGAAGCCCGGGCTGCGGGTGCTGACGTCGTCGGTGCAGAAGACCTGGTCGAGAAGGTGCAGGGCGGCGTGATCGATTTCGATCGTTGTATCGCTACCCCCGACATGATGCCGCTGGTCGGTCGCCTCGGTAAGGTGCTCGGTCCGCGCGGCATGATGCCGAACCCGAAGATCGGCACCGTGACCATGGACGTCGCCACCGCCGTGAAGGGCGCCAAGGGCGGCTCGGTCGAGTTCCGCGTTGAGAAGGCCGGCATCGTGCAGGCCGGTATCGGCAAGGCCTCGTTCACCGAAGAGAAGCTGGTCCAGAACGTCAAGGCGCTCGCGGACGCGGTCTCCAAGGCGAAGCCGGCCGGCTCCAAGGGTACCTACATCCAGCGCGTGGCGGTCTCCTCCACCATGGGTCCGGGCGTCAAGGTCGAGCCGGGCACGATCCTCGGCTAAGGCCGTTGCCGATCTTCGGCTAACGTCCTCGCGTTACAAATGAATATTATAAAGGGCGGAACCGGGAGACCGGTTCCGCCCTTTGCGTTTGCCGGCGCTTTGCGTAATCGTCGCCGTGCCGGAGTTAGCAAGAAAGAACAACAATGCCCGACAAGGTGCTGGTCTATTCGCGTTTCCCCAAAGCCCAGATGGTGCGGTTCGGCGAACGCTTCGAACTGATGGATGCCGCGGGCAAGCGGCCCAACGAGGTGTTCTCCGCCGAGCAGTTGTCCGGCATTCGCGCCGTGCTCACCGCGGGCGGAACCCCGTTCAGCGCCGAAACCATGGACCTGATGCCTAATCTCGGAACGATCGTCTGCTACGGCACCGGCTATGACGGCGTGGACCTCGCGGCGGCGGCCAAGCGCGGGATTGCCGTGGGCCACAGCCCGGGGGCGAATGCGGCCTCGGTCGCCGACATCGCGGTCACCTTGATGCTGGCCACGACGCGGCGCTTGCTGGCTATCGACAGTTACGTGCGGGACGGAAGCTGGGCCGGCGCAAAACCGTCGCCGATGATGCGCCCGCAGGCCGGCATGCTGGGCCGCAAGGTCGGCGTCTACGGTATGGGCGAGATCGGCCGCAAGATCGCCGCGCGCGTCGCCGCCTTCGAGACAGATGTGGGCTATTTCAGCCGCAGCAAGCACGACATGCCATACCAGTATTTTCCGACGCTGGAGGCGCTGGCGGAATGGTGCAGCGTGCTGATGGTCGCGGTGCGGGCAGGGGCTGATACCACGCACGCGGTCGATGCCGGCATCCTGAAGAAGCTCGGCAAGGACGGCTTTGTCGTCAACATCGCGCGTGGTTCCGTCATTGACGAGCCGGCGCTGGTGGCGGCGCTGACCGACGGGACCATCGCCGGAGCCGGTCTCGATGTCTTTGCCAGGGAGCCGCACGCTCCCGACGCGCTCACCGCACTCCCCAACGTCGTGCTGAGCCCTCATTTGGGGGGCCATACGCTGGAGTCGCATGTCGCGATGCAGGACTGCGTGATCGCCAACTTCGAGGCGTATTTTGCCGGCAAGCCGTTGCCGTACGAGGTCAGGGGCGGTTGACCCGGTATTTGGGGGGCGGAATAACGGTATCCAGCTCCGGTCAATCTGGTGTGAATTTTGCTCTTTCGGTTTCGATAAGACTTGGCAACGCGGTCAAGACTCGGTAGATAACCGCTTCCGGGCGTGCTGGCCGTTGCTGGCACGTCTGTGCTCGCATTCCGAAAACTCGATACGGTAGGAGATCATTCCTTTCAGGACATCCAGTTTGGATTGCTCGAAAGGAAGAGAGCCCGTCGCCTTGGTGGAATGAGAGCAGGGGCTTTCCGTTCGCGGACAAGCCTCGATCCTGTCCAAGACTGCAGGCGCCCGCGTAAAACGAAAGTTTTTCAACGGCTTAATCGCATGGCCTGCATAGACGGGTGAAGACCGGATTTCGCTTTACGCCGCTTCTTGCGGTGATCGGCTGATTTGGTTCGAACCTCGACACCCCGCGCCATCTGGTTCGGGAGGGCAGGCTTTTCAAATGTCGTCTTGCCCGACGTGTCCTGTGGACTGGTGTCTAGAGGTCAGGTTTTGGGTGAGGCGGCGGGTGCAACCCGGCGGTCTCGCTCTTGCGAAGGCCGCCAACCGGAGAGAGCTTGCTGTGGAAAGAGCGGCAAAAAAGGACGCGGTTTCGGCGCTGAATGGGGTCTTCAAGGCCACCAGTGTCGCGGTCGTCGCCCACTATTCCGGCCTCACCGTGGTCCAGATGCAGAAGCTGCGCATGCAGATGAAGCAGGCGGGCGCATCGGTGAAGGTCTCGAAGAACCGTCTCGCCAAAATTGCTCTTGAAGGCACGGATGTCGTTGCCATCGGTTCCCTGCTGAAGGGACCGACCGTGATCGCCACTTCTGACGATCCGGTAGCGGCGCCGAAGGTTGCCGTCGAATTCGCCAAGACGAACGAACAGTTCGTCATTCTCGGCGGCTCGATGGGTAAAACCGTCCTGGATGTGAACGGTGTGAAGGCGCTTGCCTCATTGCCGTCATTGGATGAATTGCGCGCGAAGATCCTCGGCCTCCTTGTGGCGCCGGCGACCAAGATCGCTCAGCTCTCCACTGCGCCCGCGGCCAAGCTCGCGCGCGTCGTTCAGGCCTATGCCTCAAAGAGCGAAGCGGCCTGACCCTTCGCAAATCAAACCTGGTTCGAACCAATACGTTTAAGGAAACAGATCAATGGCTGACTTACAGAAAATCGTCGACGACCTCTCGGGCCTGACCGTGCTCGAAGCTGCCGAGCTCGCAAAGCTCCTCGAAGAAAAGTGGGGCGTGTCCGCCGCTGCCGCCGTTGCGGTCGCCGGTCCGGCTGCTGCTGCAGCTGCTCCCGCTGAAGAAAAGACCGAGTTCACGGTCATGCTGGCTGCGGCCGGCGACAAGAAGATCGAAGTCATCAAGGAAGTCCGCGCCATCACCGGCCTGGGCCTCAAGGAAGCCAAGGACCTCGTCGAAGGCGCGCCCAAGGCTGTCAAGGAAGGCGTGAACAAGGACGAAGCCGAGAAGCTCAAGGCCCAGCTCGAAAAGGCCGGCGCCAAGGTGGAATTGAAGTAAGCGAAGCTTGCTTCAAGTCCATCCCCGGACAAGCGAGGCGCAAGCCGAGTGCGATCCGGGGATCTATCCAGACTCAGTGCGATGGGGTAACCCAAAGCATAGCATACACAAAAATGTGTGGGGATTCGCGGGGTTAGCCCCTCGAATCTCCACGATTACCATCCCATATCGGGGCGGCAGCAGGAAAATGCGGTAGGCGGTTGGGGACGGCAGGGTCCTTGGCGTAAGCCGTTGGGAGACAGTCAAATTTCGGGCTTTTTCAGTCCGTGAAGCGGCAAGTTGTGACGGGCGGGCGCAGGCATGCGCCCCGCGCGTCGTTTTGCGTTTTGAAGGTCTAGAGAACGGATTCAGGAGTAAATTCCTGAAATTGGGCTTTGTTCCTTTTGAGCGATTCGAAATTCAACCCGGGGGCGGCGGCAGTCGCGCTTCGGATGGTTCGCCCACCAGGGCGGCGAAAATGAGAGGCCACGATGGCGCAGCAGACATTCACCGGTCGCAAACGCATTCGCAAGTTCTTCGGACACATCAAGGAAGTCGCCGAGATGCCGAACCTCATCGAGGTTCAGAAGGCGTCCTACGACCAGTTCCTGATGGTCGATGAACCTCCGGGCGGCCGGTTGGACGAGGGCCTGCAGGCGGTGTTCCGCTCGGTGTTCCCGATCTCGGATTTCTCGGGCACCTCGATGCTGGAATTCGTCCGCTACGAGTTCGAGCCGCCGAAATACGACGTCGACGAGTGCCGCCAGCGCGGCATGACCTATGCTGCGCCGCTGAAGGTGACGCTGCGCCTGATCGTGTTCGATATCGACGAGGAAACCGGCGCCAAGTCGGTCAAGGACATCAAGGAGCAGGACGTCTACATGGGCGATATCCCGCTCATGACCATGAACGGCACCTTCGTCGTCAACGGCACCGAGCGCGTCATCGTCTCCCAGATGCACCGTTCGCCCGGCGTGTTCTTCGACCACGACAAGGGCAAGACCCATTCGTCCGGCAAGCTGTTGTTTGCCGCGCGCGTGATTCCGTATCGCGGTTCCTGGCTCGACATCGAGTTCGACGCCAAGGACATCGTGTTCGCGCGCATCGACCGCCGCCGCAAGATTCCCGTGACCTCGCTGATGTACGCGCTCGGTCTCGACGGCGAGACGATCCTGTCCACCTTCTACAAGAAGATCAGCTACAAGCGCGGCAAGGAAGGCTGGCGCGTGCCGTTCGACGCCAACCGTTTCCGCGGCTATTCGACCGTCAACGACCTGATCGACGCCGACACCGGCAAGGTCGTGCTCGAAGCCGGCAAGAAGCTCACCGTCCGCGGTGCGCGTCAGATGCAGGAAAAGGGCCTCAAGGCGCTGCGTCTGTCGGATGAAGAACTGGTCGGCAATTATCTCGCCGAGGACCTCGTCAATCCGAAGACCGGTGAAATCTACGCCGAAGCCGGCGAGGAACTGACCGAGAAGTCGCTGAAGGCGCTCAACGAGCAGGGCTACAAGGAACTGCCGCTGCTCGACATCGACCACGTCAATGTCGGCGCCTATATCCGCAACACGCTGCATGCCGACAAGAACATGACGCGTGAAGACGCGCTGTTCGACATCTACCGCGTGATGCGTCCCGGCGAGCCGCCGACCATCGACTCGGCGCAGACCATGTTCCAGTCGCTGTTCTTCGACAGCGAGCGCTACGACCTGTCCGCGGTCGGCCGCGTCAAGATGAACATGCGCCTCGAACTCGACGCGCCCGACACCCACCGCACGCTGCGCAAGGAAGACATCCTGGCCGTCATCAAGACGCTGGTCGACTTGCGCGACGGCAAGGGCGAGATCGACGACATCGACCATCTCGGCAACCGCCGAGTACGTTCGGTCGGCGAACTGATGGAAAACCAGTACCGCATCGGCCTGTTGCGCATGGAGCGCGCGATCAAGGAGCG